>CAVEOR010000014.1:0-16278 GCA_963617285.1 Anaerovoracaceae bacterium
TGAGGATACCGTAGACCATCGTGTAGCCGATTGCAATCAGCGCATACTGACCGCCTACGGAAATGCCTGCAAGTATGTATGGCAGCCATTTTGTAATTAGTTCCATTTTTTACCTCCAAATAATCATGAAAGACAAGACGCTTCTGCCAAGCACCCTGTAAATTCTCCTGCGAATCTCGTGCCGAACGCCCGCGAATCGCCCTCTCCTTCATGATCTTTTAATTATCCCTATATACAACGATAAGCGGGAGGAAATAGTCCTCCCGCTACGTGACTTAAATTACATATATCACTTAATTTCGTATATATTACTCATCGATAGACTGAGTCTTTACGTATTCCCAATTGCCTGTCTCGGTGTTGCAGTGCTTAACTACAGCTTCTGTCTTCATAGCGTCGCCTGTCTCGTTGAACTGAACTGTTCCGCAAACGCCGCCTTCGTATACGATGCCAGGAAGTGCTGCGAGGATAGCTTCAGGTTCGATGGAGCCAGCTACCTTGATTGCTTCGAGTGCTACGAAGTAAGCATCATAACCCATTGCGGATACTGCTGCAATCTGAGTGTCGCCACCGTTGTTAGCGAGGGCTGTGGAATCGGATTCGAGCCATTCCTTGATGCCGTTATCGAAGTCGGAGTTTCCGCCTTCCTGATAGAAAGTAGTTACGTTGATTTCAACATCTTTGCCCTTTGCTGCGTTGAGGATTACGTTGGAGTCCCAAGTGTCGCCAGCAAGGATTGGCATTCCAAGCTTCTGAGCCTCTGCCTGGTCGATGATCAGAGCAGCTGCTTCTGTGGAAACTGGTGCGTAGAATACGTCGCAGTCCTTAGCCTTAGCGTTTGCTACGTAAGAAGTGAAGTCTGAGTTGCCCTGTGGGAACTGCTCTTCAACAACCTCGCCGCCGAGTGCTGTGAATGCTTCCTTGAAGTACTTAACAAGACCTACAGAGTAGTCGTCGCCAAGCTTGGACAGGCAGTAAGCCTTTCTCTGACCGTTCTCATAAGCGAAGTTCGCAAGAACTGTGCCCTGGAATGGGTCGAGGAAGCAAGTACGGAAGTAAACAGGATTGTCCTGAGTTACCTGAGGGTTCGTGCAAGTTACGCCGATAGCTGGAACGCCAGCTTCTTCGAATACGCTACCTGCTGCGATAGATACTGCGGAGCCGTAGGAGCCGAGTACAATTGATACGCCGGATGATACGAGGTCCTGAGCAGCGGAGATACCCTTGTTTGTATCTGATTCATTGTCAGCGATTACAAGTTCAACCTTGTAAGTCCCGCCGTTGATGTCAACCGTAGGCTGCTGTAAGTTAGCATACTGGATGCCGAGAGTTTCCTGCTTGCCGCCAGCGCCGTTGTCGCCAGATGCAGGTTCGAAAATGCCGATTTTAACTGTGCCCGCATATTCTTCTGAGTCGCCGCTTCCGCCGCAACCTACTGCAAACAGAGAGAAAATCATTACAAGTGCCAATAATAAAGCAACTTTCTTTTTCATTTCTAGTGTCCTCCTAATTTATCTAGTTACAAATATAAAGTATTATACACCTTTTCATCACATATTGCAAGAAGTTTTGAAATTTCAATGTATGTATACAAAAAATGGCCTGCGCATTTTGTGGACAAGCCATAATTTTTTATCTCATGACGATATTGTTGATTTTGTCCTGCATGAACATCGGCGTGATTACATTAACAAATATCTCGCAGATGACGCACATTACGGTGATTTCGCCAGGGATGTTCTTGTAGTAGCCAAGCTCATCTATCCTCTTGCAGCTCGCGTATATCCAATAAAATGAATAAAACGGCACGAACATGAAGAGGAGAAGCTGGCAAACCGGAGTCCTCTGCGGCTCGTTCGGCGCGCAGTTTAGGAATCCCGTCGTCTTGTACACCCAGACGAGGCGCCAAATACCGAACGTAAACAGCAGAAGCAAGATATGCGGAAGCATGTCAATGTAGCCACTTGGCTTCTTCGGCGCATAATACTGGGTGCTACCTGCGCTGCTCGTACCTTCACCAGCGCTGTACGCGTATTCCGTGCTTTTCTCGGAGTTGTAATCATAACCTGGTGCCACGCTGTCCTCAAGCAGCTTCGGATTCAGCGTCAATATGCCGATTGCAACCATAGCCACAAGCAGAACGGCGAAAATCGTAAAGTGCGAGAGCGTGAACATGCTATAGCCGCCGTACCATCTGAGGCCATAGGCCATGTAGAGCAGCTGCTGCAGCACTGCCGCAAGCAAAAGAAATGCAGGCGGCACGAACCAAAGGTGTCTCAACGCCAACTTCGCCTTCGCAAAAGCCCCGAATGTCCCGATTGCAAGTTCTACCGCAAGCAGTATGTACGCAATCAGTTTAAGCACGTTCGGAAGAGCAAAGAATAGGTTACTGTACTGCGAATACCCATAAAAATCAATGAGTACATAAGCTCCGAGTTTGCCCAGTACCACCAGATATATAAGCTGTGCGAGCACCGTGCAGCACGCGCCGCAAAATCCCACGAAGCTCAATCTGCTGTCGATTTTGTCAATGCCTAAGGCAATTGCCGCAAATGCAAGTGCGGTGAATCCAAGCAATGAGAAAAAGTCATAAGGGAAATATGTCATGCTGTCCAAGTACATAAAGTCCCTGAAAACATACACTAAACTTCTAATCGCAAGCAAACCGAATGCCACAGCACACACAATACCGAAAACCGTCTTTTTCGTTTGTTTAGTTTGCATAAAATTCCTCCTTTTACCCCTTATCTCAAATATCCTCTTCGGATTATTTCTTCGCGTTCTCCATTCTCTGGAGGGCAAGCGCAATCGTAAGGCCTGGGATTACGCGATTTCCGGTGATTTCTGCACCGAGAAGATCGTTGATTTTCTTCAGCCTGTACTGAACGGTGTTCGTGTGGATTCCCATGAACTCCGCCGTCTTGCCGCTGTTCATTCCAGCGTCGAGCGCGAATGTCTCTAATGTCTCCAGCAGCTGCTTCGACTTGTTGTCCCCCTCTTTTCTGAAAGGCTCGAGCAGATCCATGTAGTTCTTCTTCAGCTGACCGCCTTGAACCTGGATGCTGATGCAGTTGCTAACGAGCGCGAGCTCGTACTTGGAAAATACGCGTTTGTAAGGGAAAATGTTCTCTACGAACGCCCAAGTTTCGCCGATGAGGCGGAATCCGTCTCCCGCGCCTTCTATTCTGTCAACGCCCGTCACGTGGAAAATGCGGACGGACTTGTTTTCCTTCAGTCTGTCGAAGAGCGATACGCACGTTGCCATCTCGGAAATATCCTCCTGCTCCTTCAGCTTCTCGCCGCGAAGCAAAATAGCATAGCTCTCGTCGCCTTCCGTCACCTTGATTATGTTCAGGAGGCCGCTTTCTTCGAATTCGTCGATAATTTCGTCGGCGCTGCCCGTCTCGATACCGCGAGCATAGACAACCGACAAGATATCGGATGCTCTGATGCCTGCCTCCTCGCGGAGCGAATAAGCCAGGCTCTTGTTTCCGCGCATGAGAGCCTTGACGAGTTCAGCCTTCGCGTCGCGCTCTGGCGTGAACTTCCACATGCCCATCGCAAGCTCGATAATCTCAGCTAATTTCGTGATTTCGCCAGCCGAATAATTATCGTCGTTGTCTACGATGAAGATGTAATATTTCTCGTTGTTGAGGTAGAGCATTCCCCAGTACGTCATGACACCGTTTATCTCAATCAAGGAGTAAATGTGTCCGAGGTTGAGTGCAACTTCTCTGCCGCGGCGAATCACCTCGTTGATGGTCGCCTGGTGGCGTGTTTCGATTGCAAATACCGGGTTAAACTCCTCGCTGAGAAGCACGACCTGGAAGTCGTTATTAACAGCTGCCTCATGCAAAGCCTGCTGGAAGTTCGCGTGTTTCTCGAAGTTCAGCAAGTGGAAAATCGTGTTGTTAATCAGGCTGTTCTTGAAGCTGTTGCCGTAGAGTGCCTGCTCCATAACCTCTGAAATTACGGTGGCATAGTCCATTCCCTCGCTGTCAACCATGAGGAGAAGCGGAATGCCTGCAGCATCTGCCGCAGCAGTGACTTCCTTATCCACTGCCTTCACGCTCTTGTCGCGTTGGAAATACACGATTGCAGGAACGCCAGCCTTCGCAAGTCTGCGAATCGTCTCGCACTGCGCCGCCGTGTCCTTCTTCATTCCAGCGAATGTCGTCAAAACCATCGTGCCGCTCTCGCCATTGCAAGCAACCGCCTCAGCAGGAGTTGCCGCATCCATTACGGATACAGCCTTCACACGGTTTTCCATGTTTTTCTCGCCTGCAAGTACGATACACTTCCTGAACGACTCAAGCTGCAAACAATCTTTAACTGTTACTTTCATCCTTTCCCTCTTCTTCCTGAGGCTCTTCGGCCTCATCTGGCGCATCGCCATCCATGTAATCCGAATCGTATTTCTGTAATTCTTCCATGAGCTTGCGCTCTTCTTCTTTTCTGATTTCTTCGCTTTCCTTAGCTTCCTTCTCGTCGAGCGCCTTCTTCACTTCGTCAGCCTTCTCAACGCTTTCCTTGAGGTCTTCAGCAGAAATCTTGCCAGCGTACAGGTCTTCGAACTGGTCGCCGTCGATAGTTTCTACGTATAACAAAGCCTTCGCGATTCTCTCCAGAACGTCGTCTTTCTCTGTGAGGATGCGCAATGCTTCTTCGTATGCTTCTTCGTTGATGCGTCTGATTTCTTCGTCGATTTCCTGAGCCGTGTGCTCGGAGTAGCTCTTGTGTGCAGTAAAGTCATTGCCGAGGAATACTTCATCATCCCCGCCATAGTTTACAACACCCAGCTTGTCGCTGAAGCCGTATTTCGTGATCATCTCGCGCGCAATCTGAGTTGCCTGTTTGATGTCAGCCGACGCACCGATCGAAATGTCGTCTAACTTGAGCTTCTCGGCTACACGTCCGCCCATGCAAGAAACGATGTGGTTGTACATCGAAGTCTTCGTGTCGAACATTTTGTCGTCCTCTGGGAGGTACATAGTGTATCCGCCAGCTCTGCCGCGAGGAATGATCGTAACCTCGTGGATTGGCATGTGCTTAGGCAGCGACCTTGCAACGATTGCGTGGCCAGCCTCGTGGTATGCCGTGAGCTTTTTCTCTTCGTCGGAAACGACCTTGGACTTCTTCGCCGGTCCCATCTGAACCTTGCGGATTGCCTCCTCGATTTCTTCCATTCTGATGTAGCGACCGTTTCTGCGCGCTGTGATGAGCGCAGCCTCGTTCAGCACGTTCTCAAGGTCAGCAGGCGTGAAGCCCATAGTTCTCCTTGCGAGAACCTTCGGGGTAACGTCGTCTGCGAGCGGCTTGTTCTTCGCGTGAACTTTGATGATTTCCTCTCTGCCCTTGACGTCTGGGATGCCGATGACAACCTGTCTGTCGAATCTGCCCGGTCTGAGGAGCGCTGGGTCGAGGATGTCTGGTCTGTTCGTCGCTGCGAGAACGATGATGCCGGAATTCTCCTGGAAGCCGTCCATTTCAACGAGGAGCTGGTTGAGTGTCTGCTCTCTTTCGTCGTGTCCGCCGCCGATTCCTGCGCCTCTCTTACGTCCAACTGCATCGATTTCGTCGATAAAGATGATGCATGGGGCGTTTTTCTTCGCCTGATCGAACAAATCTCTTACGCGGGATGCGCCGACTCCGACGAACATTTCGACGAAGTCCGAACCGCTTATAGTAAAGAATGGTACGCCAGCCTCGCCCGCTGCGGCCTTGGAAATGTAGGTTTTACCTGTTCCTGGAGGGCCTACGAGCAGAATGCCCTTCGGGATTCTGGCGCCGACGTTCTTGTATTTGCGTGGGTCTTTGAGGAAATCTACTACTTCCTCTAATTCTTGTTTTTCTTCTTCGAGTCCTGCTACGTCCTTGAAGGTGATTTTCTTGTCGTTCTTAACTAGTCTTGCCTTGGACTTGCCGAACTGGAATGCCTTGCCGTTGCCTTGGCTCATCATCACGTAGAACAGGAAGATGAGTGCGGCAATCATCAAAATGTTTGGAATGAGCGACCAAATCCAGGATGTCGTGTCTGGCGCTGGCGCCGTAACTTCCTTGATTATGCCCTTGTCCATCTGGTCGAAGATGTATGTCTCCTCGAGCCAGTTGATTTCCAGAACCGACGGTGCGTATGCGTAGTACATAGACGAGTCGCTCGTCGTGCCTGTGATCGTCACGCCATCGATAGAAATCTCTGTGATTTTCTCGGCTTTAATCATCTCGCTCATTTCAGAGAAGGAGATGTTCTTCAACGATACTTGCTCCGACTCCATGAAGCCCTTGCAGAAGTATGCGAAGGAAATCACGAGCGCGAAAACCACGATATATACGGTTAGATTTTTTGAGAATTTTTTCACTTTGTTCCCCCTATGGTTGTATTATCTTATAAGAATGTTGTTGTATTTTATCACAAATTTCGCAAAATTTCAAGTTTAATTATTGTTTGTGTTTCATCATTTTGCTTAAAATCTGCGGAAAATCTGCCTTTTTCTCTGTATTGCGGATTCGCGAACGCCTCCGATGGCAATATCCACAGGATTTGGCTGCCGTATGCGAGGAGGTCGACCTCGTCGCGGGCGTTCTTCGGGAGCTTGGCGTCCACGAAGAAATCCTGGAGTTTTTTGCGCCTCAGCTGGCCGTCCGCCGTCTTGATTGCTATGGTGTCTCCGTCCTGGCGCTTGCGAATGCGGACGGCATGCCTTGCATCTTCTACTGGGATTGGCAGAGCGAAGATGCCTGTGATGGCTCCGCTCGCCTCTGAGCCTTGGCCGCTCGCTCCTGGCCCCTGGTCGCTCGCCTCTTCGAACGTCAGCCGATACTCAGCGCCCTGGGGCTCGCTCCCGTGCCTTCGGCAGAACCTCAGCCGCTCGTACTCCCTGTAAACCGCGTATTCGTCCACCAGATTGCACATCGCCGATGGGCTATCTGAGAACAGGACGCGCTCGATCGATTCCAGCTGGCCTTCTGTAATGTTCTCGGATAGGCCGATGTCGCTTAGGATCAGGTTGTAGACGCGGATACGGACCGCGCGGTGGAGCGCCGCGAGGCCAGCGGCGTCTACGGTTACTGCCGCTGGCCGGGCCGTAGCCGCGTTCTCGGAAACTGGCGCGGCTGCGGCCGTGGCAGCCCGCCGAGTCTGCTGTGCGGCTGCCACCGCGGCGCCGCCAGCGGTGCCCACAGCTGCTTCCGCGGCACCGCTGGCGCGGTCCGCATCGCAATTAGCCGATGGGATGCGGACCGCCGCGTACGCGGCCGCCGCCTGCCCCGCGATATAGTCCTTGTCCGCGGCGGCCGCCCTGCCGAGCCGGTCAATTGTCTCGATTACATTAGGATTGAACCGCTCGGCCAGAAACGGCAAAAGCTCGAGCCGAATCTTGTTCCGAGTGTAAACGGTCTCCTGATTCGTATGATCGATGCGAGGCGAGAGTTCCCGCTCCTCGCAGTATTTCTCGATTTCCGTGCGATTGATATCGAGGAGCGGCCTGGTAATCGCAAAGCCCCTCTCGTATCGCTTATATGCGATGCCCGCGAGTCCGTCAATTCCGGTGCCCCTGAGCATCCTGAACAGAATGGTCTCCGCCTGGTCGTTCGCGTTCTGCGCCACAGCAATCGCCACCTGCGAGCACCTGTCAGACGAGGCAACCTCCGCCGCCACGGCGAAGAATGCCTCGTAGCGAGCCTTGCGCCCAGCCTCTTCCGAGGTCAGCCCCTCGCGAGCCGCCAGCTCGTTGCAATCCGTCACGAAGGTGCGGCACGCGAGCCCTCGCTCGCGGCAGAGGCCCTCGACGAACTCAGCATCGGCCTCAGCCGCCCCCGGCCTGAACTTGTGGTTCACATGCACCGGGTGAAGGTGGTACCCGTGCACCTCCGCCAGCTCGCAGAGCAAATCAAAAAGGCACACCGAATCGGGGCCTCCAGAGAGTCCCAAAACGATGTGCGCTCCATCTTCAAATAAATTATGTGTCTTGATCGTATCCGATACCCTTTGCTTAATATCCATATTTGTATTTTAGCACAAAATATCGCTACTTACCATGTATTTTCTGTGTATTTTTCTTGAGGCAAGCCACTCAAATCAGCTGAGATATCCGAAAACCACAGGCTTGACTTCCTTCGTGAGCTTGTCGAACTTATATCCCTTCTTCTGGAGTGTCTCGATAATCTTTGGCAATGCCTCGACCGTCGTATCCTTCGCGTTTGTATCGTGCATGAGTACGACATTCGATTTGTCCTTGCTCACTCCGTTTATTACATTGTTCGCAATCCAGTTCGTGGATGCCGTGCCGTAACTTGCATCTCCCGAGCCAACATCCCAGTCGTAGTAAGTATATCCACGCCTCGTCATCTCGGCGATAATCTGCTCGTAAACCGCCCCATTGTATGAGTTAAGCGAGCCGCCAGGGAACCTGTAGATCTCAGGCTTCACGCCCGTAACCTTCTCTATATGCTTGGCTAACTTGTTGAAGTCCTTGAGATAAGCATCGACCGACGAGTAAATTTTCTCGTAATTATGTGACGCGGTGTGAACACCAATTGTATGACCAGCATCAGCGATTTTCTTCAGAAGAGCATCCATCTCGTCTGAGTCATGATATATTACGAAAAACGTCGCCTTGACATCATATTTATCCAATATCTTGAGGATTTTCTCGGTATTCTCCGTGCTCGGGCCGTCATCAAAGGTCAGATAAACCTTCTTCGCACCCTCGGCATCATCCTCATAAACGAAGTCATTTTCTACATATAATTTGCTGTATTTTGATTGATATTCTGGCTTTTCCTGACCTTTCTTGGCATTGAGCTCCTTGCTCATCTGCGAAATGTCTTCCGTGGTGATTGTGCCTGCATCCTCCGCATCATTTAGAAAAGCTATTATTTCCTCATTCTCGCTCAGTATATTGTCGAGCTTGTTAGCTTTGACGGCAACTATTATGAGTGCTACAGTGAGAGAAACAATCAGAGCAACTACAACGAATGTGATTACTCTCTTCCATTGCCTTACTGTCATCTCTATCCGCTAAGTCCCCTTTATCCAAGTCTATTTTGTATTTAATCGGTAACTATCGAGTAATCGTAACTCTGCCATCGACGATTGCGCCGATTTCCATGCCCATTCTCGCTGCTCTAATGTCGCCCTTGACTACGGCGTCATTCGCCAAAGCCACTGTGCCGCTAGCATTGATGCTACCAGCCACTGTGCCCTTGACATTGAGGTCGTTGCAAGTGATGTCGCCGTTTACATTGCCCGACTTGATTGTAACGTTGCCCGTCGCCTGAATCTCAGCGTTGAGGTTGCATCTATCCAGGATCAAATCTCTACATCTGATTTTGCCGCGAACGATACCTGTGACGATAACGTTACCCTTGGTGCTTACCTTGCCGTCGACCGTACCTGCGATTGCAAGGTGTCCTTTAGACTCAACGTCGCCTTCAATCCTCGTTTCCTCGGAAATTATACCGAGTTCATCCTCGAATTCCTTCACGATTTCCTGCGGCTCCTCGGCCTCAGTTTCAACTTCTTCAGCCATCTCCGCATCCTCTACCTGACTATCCTGAACTTCAGCTTCAGCCTCAGTCTCAGCGTTCATATCTTCTGTTTGGTTCTCAGCAAGCGTATCTTGCATATCTCTTCTGATTTCGTTATTGTCCATATTCTTCAACTCCTAAATCAAATTCTATGTCGTCATCTATGTTCATGCTTGCTGCCGTTGTAATTGAACCCTTGATGTTGGCACCAGGGCTGGAAAGGAAGTTGTTTGCCACGATGTTGCCCACAACGATAGCGTCCTGCTCGAGTACGACGATATCGCTCGCCTTGAGGTCGCCCTTGACCTTGCTCGAAACGGTGATTATATCCGCATTGATATTGCCCACAATCGTTGAATTGTTCGCAACTATCGCGCGTCCTTCAACCGTGGTATTTCCCTTGACTCTTGCGCCATTGAATGCAATGTTGGCTGCTTTGATATCGCCGACGATCAAGTTCTTGTTCTCGATATTTCCTGCCACGTTCATGTCTCCGAAGACAACGCCCTGTACCAAGACGTCGCACTGTGCCTTGACCTTGCCGTTGATAACCATGCTCGGAGTGATGTAGCTGCTGCCCTTTCTGTTAAGGGTAATCTCAGCCTTCTCGTACTGCGGTTCCTCATATCTGAAGCCATCGCTGAACTCGAATTCCTCACCAAAAATGTCGTCTGCCGTAATGTCAGGCGTGAACGATTCTGGCGTTTCGCTCGCTCTATACGATTGCGTCGATTGAGTTGATGCGGTTCCCGTCGCCTTAAATTGCTTTTCGTTTCTTTCTACTGGCTCATCAAATCCGGTGAGTTCCTTCAGAGCCTGCGTAAAATTTGTCTTCGCGGACATCTCATTTTCCTTCCTTTATATATAGTGTATGTCTCAACCCATCCTCGTGGGTCATTTCCAATTTAACAAAATCTCAGCCGTTTACAGTATACAATCATTTTTCGCAAAACACAAGAGCAATCCGTCTAAATATTAAAGAAATTCTTGCCATTCTGATATGTCGCCTCCGCTGCCTGCTCATAGCTGATACCCTTGATTTCAGCGATTTTGCGAACCACGAATTCCACGTACTGGCTCTTGTTCTGCTCGCCTCTGTGTGGCACTGGGGTTAAGTAAGGTGCATCCGTCTCCGCCATTAGAAATTCTAGTGGAATGGCCTCGACGACTCTGATTGTCTTCTTGTTGTTCTTGTATGTGAGCGGTCCGTCGACACCTATGGTTGCGCCTGCCTTGACATACTCGATGGCAAGCTCCCTGCTGCCGCTGAAACAGTGGATGTCGACCCTGGCGTCGCCCCCGAACCAGGACTTCCGCTCCTCGCTAAAAGCCCCTTCTTCCATAAGTATATCGAACACCTCTTGGTCGGCTTCCCTCGAATGCACTACTATCGGAAGCCTCAGCTCATTCGCCAGCTGAATCTGCCGTCTGAACCAATATCTCTGCGTGTCCCTCGGCGAAAGGTCGTAGTGGAAATCGAGCCCGATTTCTCCGATTGCCTTCACCTTCGGCTCGCTCTTTGCAATTTGACGGAATTTCTCCAGCATGTCCTCGGTCATCAGCTTGCTGTCGTGCGGGTGCATCCCGATTACAGCGTAGCACCAAGGATATCGATTCGCGTGCTCGACAGCCATGAGACTCGAAGGCTCATCGAAGCCCACGTCCATGATCAGCCCCACATCCGAAGCTTCGATTTCAGCCGCCAGAGCCTCCCGCTCCTCCGCGCTGAATCCGTCATTATTCAAATGCGTGTGTGTATCGAATAACATTACTGTACGCTCTCTCCATCAGGTGCATCCGTGGAAACGATTTCCACGCGTTCGCCGTTATCTGCGAACAGCAACATGCCCTTCGATTCCATGCCTCTGAGCTGGCGCGGCTTGAGGTTCGCCACAACGATAACCTTCTTGCCTACCATCTCCTCAGGCTTGAAGCTCTGAGCAACGCCGCTGATGATCTGGCGGCGCTCCGTGCCCATCTTCACCTGGAAAACGAGCAGCTTGTCAGCCTTCGGATGCTTCTCAGCCTTCTCGATCAAGCCAACGCGGAAATCAATTTTGTCGAAAACATCGTATTCAATCTCTGGTTTGAGTTCGAGAGGAATGTTCTCAGGCTCCTTCGCCTTCTTCATCTCCTCACTGATTGCGTAGAGTTCTTCCAATTCCTTGTCTATATCGAGGCGAGGGAAAATCGCATCGCCCTTCTTAACCTGCTCCTGGTACATCATGTCGAACTCGAAAGCATCCTCCCAGACAACATCCGCATACCAAAGTCCCATCTGCTTGCGGATTTCCTTGGAAGTCGTATGCATGAACGGATGAATGAGAATCGAGATGATTCTGATGGTCTCAGCCAAGTTATGCAAAGTCGTGTCTAACTTAGCCTTCGCAGTAGCATCCGTATCTGCAGTCTTCGCCAGCACCCAAGGCGCTTTCTCGTCTATGTACTTGTTTGCGCGGCGAACGACAATCCAAATCTCTTCGAGCGCCATGTTGAAGGCGAACTTATCCATCTGCTCCTCAACCTTAGCCGCCGCACCCGTTGCAATCGCCTTGAGGTCAGCGTCGATATCGTCAGCTACGTGTGCCGCAGCGTTCGGAACCATGCCACCGTTGTATTTCTCGATCATGGAAACCGTTCTGGAAACTAAGTTTCCGAGGTCGTTTGCAAGGTCGTAGTTCATGCGCTTAAGCATAACTTCGTTTGTGAAAACGCCGTCCTGCCCGAAGGTGTACTCACGCAGAAGGAAGTACTTCAGCGCGTCGATTCCGTATCTGTCGATCAGAATTACCGGGTCGATTACATCCTGACCCTTGGCAGCCTTCGACTTGGAAACCTTCTCGCCGCCCATGAGCAGCCAGCCGTGACCGCGAACCTGCTTAGGAAGCGGAAGACCCGCACTCATCAGCATTGCCGGCCAAATAATCGAGTGGAAACGCACGATTTCCTTGCCAACCAAATGAACATCCGCTGGCCAATATTTCTCGTAAAGCTCAGGATCATCAGGATATCCGAGCGCGGTGATGTAGTTAGTCAGAGCGTCAAGCCATACATATATTACGTGTTTCTCGTCGATAGGAACCGGGATGCCCCAGTTGAATGTCGAACGCGAGATGCAGAGGTCGCCAAGACCCTGGTTGATGAAGGAAACCATCTCGTTTCTGCGCGTGTCTGGCTGCAGGAAATCAGGATTTTTCTCGAAGAGCTCGAGCAATTTCGGTGCATACTTCGAAAGTTTGAAGAAATATGCCTCTTCCTTCGCTGGCTGAACCGGTCTGCCGCAGTCTGGGCAGCATCCGTTCACGAGCTGGCTCTCCGTCCAGAAGCTCTCGCAAGGCGTGCAGTAAAGTCCCTCGTACTCGCCCTTGTAAATATCGCCGTTCTCATAGATCTTCATGAAGATATCCTGAACGCGCTTGATATGTCTCGGCTCCGTCGTTCTGATAAAGTCGTCGTTGGAAATCTCCATCTTATCCCAAAGCTTCTTGATTCCGTCAACAACCTCGTCAACGTAAGCCTGCGGCGTAACGCCCTTCTCGTCTGCAATCGTCTGAATCTTCTGTCCGTGCTCGTCCGTACCCGTCAGAAACCTAACGTCATACCCGCAAAGTCTCTTGAAGCGAGCCATCGCGTCCGCCATAACCGTGCAATACGTGTGCCCGATATGCAAGTTCGAGCTCGGATAGTAAATCGGAGTCGTAATATAATATGTACCCTTGTTTCCTTTTTTCTCTGCCATTCTAAAAATTCATCGCCTTCCTAATTTTATTTTATTCTTCGTTCTCTTCGGCCTCATCCTCAGCATCCTCGTCCTGCGGGAACGCCTTAGACATTGTCTTGTCAGTAACTGCGATCAAAGCCACTCCGGCTGCGAGAAATCCCGCCATAATCTTGCCGAGAGTCTTGGCTTTCTTCTTCATACCATTTTTCTTCTTCTCAGGTTCAATCATTCCTCTTGTCATCTTAATACCTCCTGTGTTCGATGTAGGTCACGATAAGCGCCGCGGCCTCCTCCTCAGTGATATAACTGCTGTTGATGGAGAGGTTGTAATTCTTGTATTCTCCCCATTTCTGATCGGTGTGATAATTATAGTAATTTTGTCTTGCCTTGTCGTAAGTTGCGATTAGTTCGCGGATTTTCTTCGGGTCGTCGCCGTATTTCTCCGTCGCGCGCTTTTCTCTGTCTTCCATCTCAGCATGGATAAAAACATTCGTCACGCCAGGGATTTCTCTCAGCACGTAGTCTGCGCATCTGCCGACGATAACGCCTTCGCCCTTCTCACCGATACTTTTAATCGTCTCAAACTGAGCCAAGAAAAGCTTCTCGTTCACAGAAAGCGGGCTGCCGCTAACGCCCTCGTTGAAGCTGAGCGCCGAAGAAAGGTTGTAAGCAAAGCTGCTCTTTGCCTTCAGTTCCGTGCCCTCCATGAGTTCTCTGGAGAATCCGCTGTTCTCAGCCGCCATGTCTATGATCTCCTTGTCATAGAACGGAACGCCGAGTTTCTCCGCAAGGAGCTTTCCGATTATTCTTCCGCCGCTACCATATTGACGGCTGATAGTTACTAATTTTTTCATCTTTTTTGCCTCCTACTCTTCGTCTTCCTCAACAAATGACTCGTAAATCGCTTTAATTGCCTTCTCAAAGTCTTTATTTTCAACACCTACGATGATATTCATTTCGCTTGAGCCCTGCTCGATCATTCTCACGTTGACGCCTGCCTCCGCAAGTCCGGCAAAGAGTCTAGCCGACACACCTTGACGATACGCCATGCCGTGACCAACCGTCGCGATGAGCGCCATATTCTCCAGAACGTCGATATTGTCAGGTCTGAGCCTTGTTCTGAACTCGTCGAGAATCTCGTCGAGTCTGCCATTGATTGCCTCGTTCGAAATTACGACGGAAACCGTGTCGATTCCGCTCGGAATGTGCTCGAAGTTGATATCGAAGTCGTCGAGGATGTCCAGAATCTTTCTAACGAATCCTCGCTCGCTGCTCATCATGTTCTTGTAAATTGCCACAACCGTGAAATCCCTGTTGCCTGCAATTCCGGTGATGATTCTGCCGTGCTGTTTCTCATATTCCTCGGAGACCTCCGCCGTGATGAACGTGCCCGGATCCTGCGGGTTGTTCGTGTTCCTGATGTTAATCGGAACGTTCGCCATCCTCGCTGGATAAATCGCATCCTCGTGAAGAACGCTCGCACCCATATACGAGAGCTCTCTCAGCTCCTTGTACGAAATCGCGCGGATTTGCTTAGGATTTTCAATGATTCTCGGGTCAGCCATCAGGAAACCGGAAACATCTGTCCAGTTCTCGTAAACGTCAGCCTTGACCGCGCGCGCGACGAGTGCACCCGTGATGTCCGAGCCGCCCCTGGAGAATGTCTTGATCTTCCCGTCTGGCGTGCTGCCGTAGAAGCCTGGCAGAACAGCTCTTTCGTGCTTAGCGAGCTCCGCCGAAAGTGCCGCATCCGTCTCTTCCATGAGGAGTCTGCCCTTCGCGTCGAATTTGATGAGATCGGCTGTATCCACGAAATCGTATCCGAGGAACGCCGCAATGAGAATCGCATTCAGGTATTCGCCTCTCGAAGCGATATAGTCCGCCGAAGGATTTTCCCTGAGATTATCGCGGATCTCATTGAGATATTTCTGTAGGTCTACCTTCACGCCGAGGTTGATTTCCACGGCCATATATCTGTCCGCAACGACCTGGAAAAGCTGGTCGTATGGCAGGTTATGTTCAATATGGGTCTTGCAAAGATAGAGGATGTCTGTGATTTTGCTGTCGCCCTCATATCTCTTGCCCGGTGCGGAAACCACCACATATTTTCTGTCTGGGTCGTGCTCGATTATCTCCTTTGTCTTTGTCAATTGAATTCCGTCTGCAACGGATGAGCCGCCGAATTTTGCGACCTTAACTCCCATAGTTCTACCTCCTGAAAAGCAAGTCGGCACCTGCGCCAACCTACTGGTTATACATCATATAATTGTACACCAAAATTCCCGAAAGCACAAGACTTCAAACGCAATATATCTTTTCATTTTTGTCGCAATGTGCTATACTTTTCTCAGAAAAATTTTCTACGCGCAATTTTAGGAGGTAAAGAAATGAATTTAGCAAAACCTTTGAATAAATATTTCGACCATACGTTATTGAAGCCGGAGGCGACCGGCGAGCAGATCGACAAGCTGTGCCAAGAAGCCCTCGAGTGGGATTTCTACTCGGTCTGCGTCAACAGCTGCTACGTAGCGCGCTGCACGGACTACCTCATGGGCTCAGATGTTAAGGTCGCCGCAGTTATCGGCTTCCCTCTCGGAGCTGCAACCAGCGCATCCAAGGCATTTGAGACAGAAGAAGCCTGCATGGACGGCGCCCGCGAAATCGACATGGTGCTGAACGTCGGCAAGTTCAAATCCTTCGACTATGACTATGTAAGAGATGACATCAAGGCCGTAGTAGTTGCCGCAGAGAAGTACGACGCAATCGTCAAGGTAATCCTGGAAACATGCTTGCTCACGGACGAAGAGATCGTTGAAGCCTGCAGGCTCGCCAAGGAATCCGGAGCGGCCTTCGTCAAGACCTCGACGGGCTTCAACACAGCAGGTGCTACCCCTGAGCATGTGGCCTTGATGCGCGAGACGGTCGGCGACACGATCGGCGTCAAAGCCAGCGGCGGCATCCGCGACCTGGAAACCGCCCTCAAGATGATAGAATCCGGAGCCGACCGCCTCGGCGCCTCCGCCTCCGTC
>CAVEOR010000015.1:0-15919 GCA_963617285.1 Anaerovoracaceae bacterium
CTATTATAAAGAAAAGAGACAAGGTCTTGCGGCCTTGCCAATGGGTTCAGCTACTTAGTAGCCTTACCGCTCTTGGTGCTAGCAGGAGCGGCTTTTTTTATGCTCGAAATTGTTATGCGAATGCGCGTAAGCTCAATCACTAACTTCATTCTTACCGCCTCCTTTCTTCAAATCCGGTACCAGACCTTCTGAAATTTGGCTCAGCCACTCAACCCTGTCTCTTCGAATATCATAGCATAATTTTGTGTTTAGAACAAGTGTTTTTTTCTTAATTTTTTATCTTATATTTCCGCGCCTTGCCCTTGAAAAATTCCTCAATCTGTCATACAATATAATATGTATGCAATCGCGCCTCAACCCGCAGGTGCAGCACACACGTAAAATATTGCAAGGAGTATTATTTAGAATGAAAAACAGGATTTCGAGATTATTAACATGTATCTTAGCGGTAGCACTTTTGGTGACTACCCTTCCAGCGGAAAGCGCCTTCGCGGTGCTGACCGAGGTAAGAGCAGCTGGACAAGTTACGACGTTCAAGTCGAGCACGACATCTGAGAAGGAAATCGTTCGCGGCTATGTCACGGACGAACACACGCTCAAGATCACCTGCAAGACCCAGCTTCAAACCACGAAATTCCGCGTCTCGCTCTACCGTATCGGAGAGGATAAAGGAGATATCGACCTCGATATTTTCACGGATGCCAACATTTCCTATGCGAGCGACGGAACGACACTGTACGGTTTCACCTACTACCTCGACATGGAGCGCTTCGCTGTCCCAGATGGCTACTACAACCTTTACTTGAGAAGATGCGCGACCGAATTTGATGCCCAGACGAACAACTACAAGTCCAGCGGCGTCCTCTACAAGAACATGGAAATCAAGGTGAAGAACGGAACCGTCAAGATTCTCCGCTTCAAGGACGTCATGAACTACAATAAATCCATCAGGCAGGCAAACGACGCCCTGTATTCTCCAAGCAGATATCTCGACGATAAACTCATGGACATGCGTTTCGTGCTGAGAAACCCCGCAACGGATGTATTTGCGACAATGACCGACAGCAAAATCGCCTACATCAAATCGGTTTCCGACCGCATAGTTAGCGGAGCTACATCAAACTACGACAAGCTTCAGAAGATTTACGCATACACAGCGGCGAATTTCTACTACGATTCGATTGCATTTTCCACGGGTTCGCTTCAATATGCTGACCCTTATGACAATATATACAACTTCGAAAACGGACGCTCCTCAGCCAATTCCTCGCTCGGAAGAGTCTATACGACCTGCCAGGGCTTCTCGGCTATTTACCTTGTCCTCGCTCGTGCGCAGGACATCCCGACCAGATTCGTCTATGGACACAGGCTCTCGATTCCTTCCAACGACTGGTATACAGAGGACAATATCGAGCACCGCGACCACTGGTGGTGCGAATCTTATGTAAACGGACGCTGGATTTTCGTCGATCCAACGGTCGGAACCACGAACAAATATAACAAAAATACCCGCATTTGGACTTACACGGGTTTGACGAACTACACCTACTTCGATCCTTCCGACGAGCAGATTGCGACCAGCCACGTTTACATGGGCATCTACCCTGATTTCCACGACGGAAGATTCATCAGCGACGAATATGAGAAGGGAAAATTCCGTGAATTTTTCTCGCAAATGGGAAGTGCCGGAACCAAGACTAACGGCCTATTGATTAACGAAAAGTACACGCCTGACGATACGTGGAAGTGGCGCGATGGCACCAAGTCGCACTTCCTGACCGATACACACGGCAAGACAACTCAGCTCAAGTGGGACAATAAGGGATTCGGTGGCTCTGTCAACCTGCCGAGTTTCACCAAGCTGAAGCTTTTCTCCTCCCAAGGGAACGACTACGAAAGCGCTAACCTATCAAATTGCACATCCCTTGCGAAGGTCTACCTGCAAAACAACGGGCTCACGAGCATAAATCTTTCTAATTGCTATAAGCTAAGCTACGTTCGTGCACAGAACAATCCGCTCACGAGCCTCAAAATCTATGTAGATGACGAAAACAGAAGCTTTACTGCAGGCGAAAACGGAACGTTCTACTTCACGCTCGACACCAGATATGAGGATAGCAGCCTTTCAATTTACTCGAAACCTGCAATTGGCTATAAACTCGGTGGAATTTACAACGCATCGACTGGCAAGAAATATTCATCAAAATCGCCATATCACTTCACACCGAAGGCGACTGGCTACACGATCAAGTTCGTGCTCAACCCAGATAGCTACAAGTACTACCTCAAGGAGGGCGAATCGAGAAGCTCCAGAGTTCCATATATTCAGGCGGTTGCAAAGCGTCTTAGCGAGCTCGGCTACTACAATCCGTCCTCAAGCTATAGCTATTTGACTTCGAGCACTGCGGTCGGTGAAGAAAAATCGTTCACCTCTGAACTCACTCAGGCGGTAATCAAGTTCCAGGTCATGAACGACGTTTCTAATACTGGCAAGGTCGGTGAGGAAACCTGGGCGACACTGTTTAACGATGAAGCAATCGCAATGGTTTCAGATGCCGAGTACACGCAGGTCCTCGCAACCTACGAGCAAAACCAGGTTCTCCGCAAGGAAGCGACCCAGCATATGAATCAGCTCTTCGTCAAGGCAAGTTCCGAGGCAAAGAAAGGTTCAATGACCATCACATGGGAGCCTATAAACACGGAAATGCTCGAAGGTGAAACCGTTCAGATTGACGGCTACGAGCTCTATAAATCAGCTAAGAAGACTGGCGGCTATACGCTTCTGAAGGATACGACCGATACCGAGGTTAAGAATACATCTGGTCTTAAGAAAGGCACGCGCTACTATTACAAAGTCCGCGCCTATAGAGAAATCAACGGCAAGAGGATTTACTCGGCTTGGTCGAACATAACATACAAGAAAGCTAAATAGAGTGTGGAGAGTGAAGAGTGAAGTTAACTGTTGAGAATTATGGGAGAGTGCTGGCGGTGCTATTCGCCTGTCTGTTGATGGTTGTCATGACAGGCTGCGGAGGTGGCAGCGGCGATGGCTCGGAAAAATTAAATAGCGGAAACGGGCAAGACTCCCCTGTCATCCTCTGTGCAGGCTTCTCGGAATACGACTGGGCACGGAATATACTCGGCGAAAATCCTGGCGGCCTCTCGCTCAGCCTGCTCAACGATAGCGGCATAGACATGCACAGCTACCAGCCTTCCGTCGCAGATATGGCCAAGCTGTCGAATTGCGACCTTTTGATATACACGGGCGGAATCTCGGAATATTGGATCAACGAGGCGACGGAGAACTCGGAAGATGGCGAATTTGATATACTCTCGCTCATGGATTACTTCATGGATAATCCTTCGCTCTTCCCCGCTTACGTACAGGATGAGCATGACCATAACCACGGCCACGAGCATGAGCACGACATGGACGACGCGGATGAGCACGAGCATGAGCACGAGGCGGATGAGCACATCTGGCTCTCGGTGAAGATGGCGCCTGTGTTCTGCGAGGAGATTGCAAGCAGAATCTCTGCTCTCGACCCTGCTAACGCAGATTACTACCAGGAAAACTTGGCTTCTTATTGCGAGAAGCTTGCGGCTCTCGATGCCGAGTTCACGGATACTGTGGCAAATGCGGAATGCGACGTTCTGCTCTTCGCGGATCGCTATCCGTTCACTTATCTCATGCAGGATTACGGAATTCACTGTCACGCGGCCTTCTCTGGCTGCTCGGCTGAGACCGAGGCGAGCTTCGAGACGATAATCGACCTCGCGGAGGATCTAAACACGGATGACCTTTCGCATATCGTGATTCTCAAGGGCTCGACGGATGAGCTCGCGCAGACCATAATCAAGGCCGCGGGCAATAAAGAAATTGGAATAGAAACGCTTGACTCGCTGCAATCCGTCACGTCGGATGACATCAGTGGCGGTCTGACATATATCAAGGCTATGCAGCAGAACAAGGAGGTAATCGCAGAATGTCTCAACTGATTGTAAATAACCTTACGCTCGGCTACGACGGAATCGCCGTTTCCTCTGGCATCAACTTTCAGGTGAACCGCGGCGATTATCTTTGTATAGTGGGCGAAAACGGCTCCGGTAAGTCGACTTTGATGAAGACTCTCGTGGGGCTTCAGAAACCTCTCGACGGGGAAATTTTGTTCGGTGATGAGCTCTCTCGCTCGCAGCTTGGATACCTGCCGCAGCAGACGCCGGTGCAGAGAGACTTCCCCGCTTCCGTCCAGGAAATCGTAATCTCTGGATTCGTTGCGAGTCTCGGGCGACGGGCGTTTTATTCGAAAGAAGAAAAGCATATTGCGCTGGAAAATATGAAGAAATTAGGCATTTACGATAAGAGAAATGCTTGCTATAGGAACCTTTCGGGCGGGCAGCAGCAACGCGTGCTCCTTGCAAGGGCGCTTTGTGCTACGAGCAAAATGCTGCTTCTCGACGAGCCGATTTCTGGGCTTGACCCTGCGGCTTCGGCTGAGATGTACGGCATCATCGCCTCGCTCAACCGTGACGAAAACATTACTATTATAATGGTCTCGCACGATATAGAGGCTTCGGTCAAGTATGCGAGCCACATCCTGCACATGGGTAGCGGTATGCAGTTCTTCGGCACGAAGGAAGAGTATGCGAAGACGCCGCTGAAGAACCAGTTCAGGCTGTCGAACTTCGTGAACGAGCCGCTGTGCAGCCACGGTGAGAAGATCAGCATCAATCCAAGGAGGTCGGTAAGAGATGACTTTAATAAACACGATTAGCGAATATTTTTCTTACTCGTTCGTCTGCTATGCGTTCATCGCCGGGATTCTGGCGGCGCTGTGTTCTTCCCTCCTGGGGGTTACTCTCGTGCTGAAGCGCTATTCGTTCATCGGCGACGGACTGAGCCACGTAGCGTTTGGAGCCATTGCAATTGCAACGGTTCTGTCGATTAGCAATAACCTGATTATCGTCATGCCTGTCACGATAATCAGCGCGATTCTCCTGCTCAAGGGCGGCCAGAATGCAAAAATAAAAGGCGATGCGGCTCTTGCAATGATTTCCGTGGGCTCAATGGCCGCTGGCTATCTTTTGCTGAATATCTTTTCCGCATCAGCCAATATCTCTGGTGATGTGTGCAGCACGCTTTTCGGCTCCACATCTATTCTGACGCTCACGCAGAGCGATATCATAGTCTGCGTCAGCATGTCAATCGTTGTAATTTTGATATTTGTATTGTTTTATAATAGGATTTTCGCGGTGACATTCGACGAGTCGTTCGCCTCTGCGACGGGCGTGAACGCATCCGCTTACAACCTGCTCATTGCGGTTACGACTGCTGTCGTAATCGTGCTTGCTATGAACCTCGTTGGGGCGCTGCTCACATCTGCGCTCATCATCTTCCCTGCGCTCTCTGCAATGAGGCTATTTAACTCATTCCGTCAGGTTATCATCTGCTCTGCAGTCTATGCGGTAGTTACTTCTGCGATTGGGCTGCTCGCTTCGATTATGTTATCTACGCCAGCTGGGGCAACTATCGTAGTTACCGAGCTCGCAGCCTTCGGCATATGCTGCTTGGTCGGGAAATTGCGCGCTAAGGCTTAGGGCGCAATTTCCGTAGGCAGGCCTGACATAGGCGGGCCCTCATAGGCTCATCGAAATCTGATCCGTCTCTGGCAGCCCCTCGAACACTCCGTGTCCTCTGAGACCCTCGACGGCCGTCTTATTTAACTTAGCTCTCTTAATAGCTTCCTCAATAGTATCAAAAGGCTTATTTTCGTATTCCGCTGCAAAGGCTGTTGCGGCTGTCTCGCCAACGCCTTCTATCGCACCGAACGGCAGCAGAACCTTGCCATCATCCACGCCGAACTTCATGGCCTGCGACTTTCCGAGCCTTGCTGGCGTGAACTCGTAGCCTCTCGCGTACATCTCATACGCAACCTCATAGATCGTATAGTCGTCTTTTTCCTTGGCGGTCGCATTTATGCCCTTCATATTTATTTCGTCCATCTTGGCGAGGATTGCGTCCTTGCCATTCAGAATCGTGTCCGCATCGAAGTTTGCAATCTTTGTCGTGAAGTATGTCGCGTAGAACTCCTGCGGATAGTAAACCTTGTACCACGCCATACGGAAACTCATCATCGTGTATGCAACGGCGTGCGCACGCGGGAACATGTACTTGATCTTGTTACAGGAATCTATGTACCAATCTGGAACGTCGTGCGCCTTCATGGTTGCGACCTGCTCGTCGTCGAGGTCTTTCTTACCCTTACGGACGATTTCCATGATCTTGAAGGCTGTCTCGTTCTCGACGCCCTTGAGGATCAGGTAGTTCATGATGTCGTCACGCGTTGAAATTACTTCTCTCATGGACGCCTTGCCCGAGCGAATGTAATCCTGCGCGTTGTTCAGCCAAACGTCCGTGCCGTGCGAAAATCCGGAGATTCGAACTAAATCCGCGAACTTATCCGGCTTGGTATCGTCGAGCATCTGGCGCGTGAAGCTCGTTCCGAACTCTGGTATTGCATATGATCCATGCTTGAATTTATAGTCTGGATCCTTGATGTCCAGCGCCTCTATTCCGTTGAAAATGCTGAGGACTTTCCTGTCGGTCAGGTCTATCGTCAGCGGGTCTGTGCCCGTCATGTCCTGAAGCTGGCGGATCATGGATGGCACATCGTGGCCGAGTATGTCGAGCTTCAGCAGGTTCTCGTCTATCTTGTGATAATCGAAGTGAGTCGTTACGATATCCGTCGTGGTGTCGTTTGCCGGATGCTGAACCGGACAAAATTCGAATATCTCGTGGTCGTCTGGGCAGATTACGATTCCGCCTGGATGCTGACCAGTCGTTTTCTTAACGCCCGTGCAGTGCTGCGCGAGACGCTCTTTTTCGTATTTATTTACAGGGATATCCCTCTCCTCGAAGTACTTGGCAACGTAGCCGAACGCCGTCTTCTCCGCTACCGTACCTACGGTTCCCGCCTTGAAGACGTTTTTCTCGCCGAAAATCGTTCCGACGTATCTATGTGCAACCGGCTGGTACTCGCCAGCGAAGTTAAGGTCGATATCTGGTTCCTTGTTGCCCTTAAAGCCGAGGAACGTTGCGAATGGTATCGTGTAGCCGTCGCGCTTCATCTGTGTGCCGCAATCTGGACAATCCATCGGTGGCATGTCGACTCCGCAGTCGTATTTCTGCATGTCTCCCCAGATGATCTTCTTGCAGTTCGGGCAGAGATAGTGCGGGTCGAGCGGGTTAACTTCCGTGATGCCTGCCATGGTCGCGGCAAACGACGAGCCGACGGAACCTCTGGAGCCTACCAGATAGCCATCGGAAAGCGACTTGTTAACCAGCATCTGCGCGCTGACGTACATGACAGCGTAACCGTTGGAAATGATGGAGTTCAGCTCTGTCTCGAGTCTGTCCTCTATCTCCTTGGGGAGTGGGTCGCCGTATTGCTCGTGTGCCCTCTCCATGCAGGTCTTGCGGAGCGTTTCCTCCGCGCCTTCGATCTTCGGTGGGTATTTGCCTGCTGGGACCGGGCGGATTTCGCCATCTACGAGGGAGGCGATGTAGTTCGTGTTGTCTATAACTACTTCGCGTGCACGGTCGCCAAGGTAGGCGAATTCCGCCATCATCTCGTCCGTCGTCTTCATGTACAGACCTTCGCCGCTCTCCGCGTCCTCGAAGCCCATGCCTGCCATGAGTATGTTACGGTAAATCGCATCGTCTGGCTCGGTGTAGTGCGAGTCGGTCGTTGCAACGACTTTCTTGCCTAATTTATCTGCGAGCGCAACGATTCTCTTGTTGATCTCTCTAAGGTCATCCTCCGTCTCAATCGGTTTACCATCGAGATAAAATTCGCTCTTCTGCATGAACCTGTTGTTGATAATCGGCTGGATTTCCAGATAATCGTAGCGAGAGGCTATTGCCTCCTGCTCCTCTGGGCTCTTCGCGTCAACGACAACCTGCTCGTGCGTTCTCTTGTTATAGTAAACCTGCTTCACCATGGACATGAAGACCTCGCCCGCGCTGCAGGCTGAGCCTATGATGAGTCCTTCTCTATTCTCCTCGATTACAGACCATGGAAGTCTCGGTTTTTTGTAAAAATAATTCAAATGCGAATACGAGACGAGCTTATAGATGTTCTTCAGCCCCTCCTGCGTCTTCGCCAGTATGATAATGTGATTTGTCGGCTTTTTCTTGAATTCGATACTTCCGTCCTCGTTCTTGCAGTCGGAATCATCGAAGACATAGCCTTCCAATCCGTAAATAACCTTGATTGGGCGGCCTTTCTCGGCCTGTTTCTTCGCCTCTGCAGCGCAATCTGGGAAAGCCTGAACAACTCCGTGGTCGGTGATTGCAACGGCAGGCTGCCCCCACTTGGCGGCCTTGGCAACGATATCCTTCGGCTCGTTTAAGCCATCCATCGCGCTCATCTTCGAGTGGATGTGAAGCTCGACACGTTTGCCGTCTTCCCACGTGTCTTCACGCTCGGCGATTTTGTCCATCTTCTCGAGCTCCTTGAACATGATGGAATTCATATTCTCATAGGTATCCCACTGGACCTCGCCGCGGAGCTTGATTGCATCTCCAGGCGCGAGGAGTTCCTTCATCTCCTGCCACTTGTCTTCCGTAACGAAAGCCTTCGTGCAGACCGTCGTCTTGTTATCCGTAATCAGGAGGGTCGCCAGATGGTTTCCGTTCTTGATGAGCATGTCGGAAATCTTAAACAAAATTCCTTCGACCGTGACGGTCCCAAGCTGTGGATCGAGATCTCGAAGCTCGGCTGTCTTGCCGCCTTGGATGCCGCGACCCATGATGCGGTTGCCCTCCGCCGGAAGCTCCTTTTCTTTCCGCTTCCAGCCGCCGCCCTTGGCATTGCCGCCTCTTGCGCCCGCTCCGCCAGCGGCACCATTTCCACCGAAGCCGCTGGCCGAGCCGCCTGCCCCAGCCCCAGCGCCGGAGCCCGAAGCCTCGGCGGCCTTGGCGGCGGCGGCAGCGCGAGTCCTAACCTCCTCGGCATACTCGCGCGCGGAGGCCTCGATATCCCGAACCTCCGCCTCGCAGAAGCTCTGGTACATCGCATCATACCGCTCAGAATCGTTCTCAAAATGAACGTTAATATTTATTCCAAATCGATCCTTCAGTATCTCGCTGAATCTGTGCGCAAGCCTCTCGTTCAGCCTATCCGTCGCGAAATCCCCGAGCGCATAGTAGGTAACGGCAGAATCAACCACATTAGCCTTCTTCTCGACGATCATCTTCGTGATGGAAACGTAGTCTCCGTTAACATTTTCAATCATATATGGAAGGTATAGCTTGACGATTTGCTCGTCGTCCATAGCCATGTCCTCGTACTCGAAGTTAATCTTCACGTCACGAACTATGTCAAGCTTGTTGATGACGAGGGCCTTGATTTTCTCGTAATCCTCGAACGGCATCACAAAATTAAGGTGCACCGTCATCTCCAGCACACCCGTCTCCTTATGAATCACGCCTTTTCCGAGATCAAACCTGTATTCACTTTTCTCTCCACCCAGAGCGTCCCAGTTGATGCTCTCCTGGATCAAATTCTTCATATATTCGCCTCAATCATCTTGATCAGTTCGTCCACAAGTTCATTCTCAGGAACTTTCTTGATAATCTCGCCCTTAGCGATGATAAGTCCCGAGCCTGCCCCACCGCAGATTCCGAAGTCCGCCTCATTAGCCTCTCCCGGTCCGTTCACAGCGCAGCCCATGACCGCCACCTTAAGCGACTTCCCAGCCGCAGAGAGCTTCTCGTCTATCGGCACGAGCCTCTTCTCAACCTCGTCCGCAACTCGCGCAAGGTCGAGCTTCGTTCTGCCGCAAGTCGGGCAAGAAACCAGATTAACTCCCGATTTCCGATAGCCTATATTCTTCAAAATCTCCTTCGCGAAGATCACTTCCTCCACAGGGTCAGCCGTCAGCGAAACACGCATAGTATCGCCGATTCCAGCCAGAAGCAACCCGCCGATTCCGATGGCGGATTTCACCTTGCCCCTCTCGAGTGTCCCTGCCTCAGTGATTCCAACGTGGAAAGGATAGTCGCATTTCTCAGCGAGCAAAACATGCGCGTCGTAGTTCATCTTAACGTCGGAGGATTTGATAGAAATCACGATATTGTCGTAGTCAAAATCCTCGATAAGCTTCGCGTTATTCAGTGCACTCTCCGCAAGACCTGCGGCCGTAACCCTGCCGTATTTCTCCAGGATTGGCTTTTCGAGTGAGCCTGAGTTTACACCTACGCGAATCGGAATGCCTCGCACCTTCGCCTCATCAACCACAGCCTTCAGCCTGTCGGCCGAGCCGATATTCCCCGGATTGATGCGGATTTTGTCGGCGCCAGCCTTCATTGCAGCGATTGCGAGCCTGTAGTCGAAGTGAATATCGGCTACGAGCGGCACCCTGCTCGGCACAGCCTTCCGAACCCGCGCGAATACTTCAGCCGCCTCGGCATCTGGAACCGCGATTCTAACGATATCGCAGCCAGCATCGGTCAGCCGAGAAATCTGCGAAACGAGCGCTTTCTCGTCATGAGAGCTCACATTCGTCATAGACTGTATGGTAATAGGTGCATCCCCGCCGATAAATAGCTCTCCGCACCGAATTTTCTTGGTTTTTCTTCTTTCCATTATTACCCGAATATCCTCAAAACATCATTAAATGTAACATAAACCATCAGTAGCAGTAACAGCGCAAGTCCAATCAGGTGCACCGTGCCTTCGACCTTCTCGCTCACCGGCTTACCGGTAATCATGGTGTAAAGCACGAAGATGATTCTGCCGCCGTCCAGCGCCGGAAGCGGAAGCATGTTGATAACCGCGAGATTGATGCAAATGAGCGCCGTCAGGAACCCGTAATACCAAAGTCCATAATCGCTCGTCTTGCTGACCATCTGCACCATTCCGACAGGTCCCGTCAAGTCTTCTGGACTCGCACCGCCAGTGACCAGCTGCGCAAGCGCCGAGAACATGAGCTTCGTCATCGCCCAGGTCGACTGCACGCCGCCAACCACCGCCTTAAACGGGCTGTGGCTTATCTTCGAGGAAATCCCCACAACATAGTAATTCACCGTGTTGCCCGAGGAATCCGTGCCCTCCGTCAGCACTGGGCTAACAGATGTACTCTCATTCGCGCCGTCTCTAACATATTCAACCGTAATCGTACCCTCATCACCGATGGAATTTATCGCCTCGGAGATGTCCGTCCAAGATTCAATTTGGTAATCAATTTCGCCAGTCGTCATTCTGACGATCTTATCGCCGGACATGAGCCCCGCAGCCTCAGCCGCGCTGCCAGCCTCGACTGTGCCAATCGTCGTCGTCGTAAATCCGCGAATGCCCAGAACTATGCACATGATGAGAACCGCACAGAGAACGTTCATCAGCGAGCCAGCTGCCAAAATTACAATCTTCTGCCAAGGCTTCCTGTTTCCAAACGCCCTCTCGTCGTCAGAATCCTCGTCCTCGCCTTCCATCGCGCAGAATCCGCCAATCGGGAAAAGCCTGATGCTGTGGAGCGTCTCGCCCCTCTGCTTTTTCCAAATCACAGGCCCCATGCCGAAGGCAAACTCGTTGACCCTGACCCCGCATTTTTTCGCGGCGATAAAGTGCCCCAGCTCGTGCGGGAATATCATCACACAAAATAACAAAATCGCAAGAATTGCTGTTTTCATTAAATAGTCTCCACTTCTCTAATCTCTAATCAACATGTAACAGGCTCCTAGCGTCTGCGCGTACCTGTCCATCAACTCGCAAAATCCCCTCTAAATCCAAATCGTACTCAGCCACGTGCGCGTCGAGCACCCGCTTAATCGTCTCCGGAATATCAAGAAAGCCTATCTCCCCCGCGAGGAAAGCCGCCACGAGCACCTCGTTCGCCGCATTCAGCGCAATCGGATAGCTCCCGCCAGCCTCAATCGCCTCATAAGCGTATTTCATGCACGAGAAAACTTCCATATCCGGCTTCTCAAACGTCAAATTGCTTCCTTCCGAGAAAAAGTCGAGCTCCCTGTCATCGCTCACAAGCCTGTCAGGATAGCCAAGTGCGAGGCTAATCGGAATTCTCATATCGGGAATCCCCATCTGCGCAATGACGGAATTGTCCATGAACTCCACAGCCGAATGCACTATGCTCTGCGGATGAACGAGCACCTGAATCTTGGAAGCAGGCACATCGAAGAGCCACTTCGCCTCAATCACCTCAAGCCCCTTGTTCATCATAGTCGCCGAGTCTATCGTAATCTTCGCGCCCATGCTCCAGTTCGGATGCTTAAGCGCCTGCGCAAGCGTCACGCCTTGCAACATATCACGCGTGTACCCGCGGAAAGGCCCGCCGCTCGCCGTCAAGAGAATCTTCTTAATCGGGCGATTTTTGTTCCCTTCGAGGCACTGGAAAATCGCGCTGTGTTCGCTATCAACTGGCAGAAGTTTAACTCCAGCCTTCGCTACCGCATCCATGACGAGCGCCCCGCCAGCGACGAGCGTCTCCTTGTTCGCAAGAGCGATATCCTTACCCGCGCGAATCGCCGCATATGTCGGCGCGAGTCCCCTCATTCCAACGAGCGAATTCAGCACCATGTCGCAATCGCCAGTCGCAGCCTCTACGAGCCCAGCCTCGCCATACGAGAATTCCACATCTGGGAACTGCTCGGCGAGCTTCCTCGCGTCGGCCTCATTCTTCGTAACAGCAAAATTTGGCCGAAACATTTCTATCTGCTCAGCCAATAATTTCGTATTCTCACCGCAGGTCAAAGCCTCGACCGTGAACCTGTCGGGATGCTTTTTTATAACGTCGAGAGTCTGCGTCCCAATCGACCCCGTACTCCCCAGTATCGTAATTCTCTTCACTCTCATTTAGATCGGCACAGCCTCCCCTGCCACATTCACCAGCAAAATGCAATAGTAAATCATAGGCGCCGTAAAGAACACGCTGTCGAACCTGTCGAGAATTCCGCCATGTCCCGGTATGAGATTACCGTAATCCTTAATTCCCATCTGGCGCTTAAATGCAGAAGCCGAAAGGTCGCCGAGCTGAGCAACGATGCTCCCCGCAACCGCAATGAACATAGCCTCGCCGATCATATCCGGCACGCACAGCCATGCGAATATTCCGCAGAACAGCACGCTTCCGAGCACTCCGCCGACCGCACCTTCTTTGCTCTTCTTCGGACTGAGCGTCGGGCAAAGCTTGTGCTTGCCAATCGCCATTCCCACGAAGTAAGCCATGATGTCCGTTCCGAACGCCGCCAGGAACACGAGCCAAACCAAAATGCTATACTCGCTCGTGTCTATGAGCATGATGTGGAACGGGAAGAACACGCAATAGAGTATTCCCAGCAGCGTCGCCGTCATGTCCTCAAGCTTTCTCTCGTTCACCTTGAAGCCGTATACCATCGAGCCCATGACCATGAGCACGACCCAAAGCATGATGAGGTAGGCATTCCCTGCCGCGAAAATCTCGATCGCATACAGAAGCACGACCGAAGCATATGCCAGCTTGTAAGCAGGTCTCGTGCCCGTCGCCTCGAATCCCCTATAGAATTCTCCGATAGCGATAACGCTCACAGCGATGCAAGCCGCCATGAGAAAATATCCGCCCAGATACACCAAAATCAAAAGCGGCAACATAATGCACGCCGAAACAATCCTTGTCTTCATACTTTATCTCCTCTCACCATTCCACCTTAAATGAAAACTCTTCACTTTTCACTCTCCAATTTACACTCTTTGAAAAATGAACTCCACTCTCCACACTCTTAAGCGCGTCCTCCGAACCTGCGGCCTCTATGCGTAAACTCCTCGACGATCTGCTCGAACTCCTCAGGCGAGAAATCCGGCCAAAGCGAATCCGTAAACGCAAACTCGCTGTAAGCCGCCTGCCACAACAGGAAATTCGAAAGCCGCATCTCGCCGCTCGTCCTGATAATCAAATCAGGATCAGGAACGTTTCCGTTCTCGTCGCCCGTGTAAAGCGCCGCCGAAATCATATCCTCATTAACATCCGCAGGCGCAATCTCGCCAGCCGCAACCTTAGAAGCAATCGCCTGCACAGCACGCGCTATCTCCGCACGGCTGCCATAGTTCAGCGCGATGTTAAACTGCAGGCCGTCGTTATCCGCTGTAGTCTCGATCGCTCTCTGAACGCTCGCATAAGCCGACTCAGGAATCTTGCTATAGTCGCCGAGAATGTGCACCTTGACATTGTTCTCGTCGAGCTCCGCCAGCTCGCTCGCAACGAACTTCACGAGCAGCTTGAATATCCCGCCGACTTCCTCCTGCGAGCGCCGCCAGTTCTCCGTCGAAAAAGCATACACGGTCAGGTACTTAATTCCCATCACGTCCGCCTTTTTGATGATTTCCTTCATGGCAAGCATGCCCTGGTTGTGCCCCGTCAGCCTCGTGACCTTATTCTTTTCTGCCCATCTGCCGTTGCCGTCCATTATGATGGCCACATGCGCCGGCATGTTCGCCTTGCTCGGCTTCTCCGTAATCTCGCCCATTCTATCTCCTACAAAAGTGTGGCTACAAAATTATAGCCACACCCAGTTTTCTCCATATCAATTTCCACGGAATTATTATACTTCCATGATTTCCTTTTCCTTAGTTGCAACGATTCCGTCGATTTCCTTAGTAGTCTTGTCAGTCGACTTCTGAACGTCGTCGAGCGCCTTCTTCAGGTCGTCCTCAGTGATATCGTGAGCCTTCTCCAATTTCTTAAGCTCGTCGTTTGCCTCTCTTCTGAGGTTTCTGATTGCAACCTTGCTCTCCTCGCCCATCTTCTTAACGGTCTTGGTGAGTTCTTTTCTTCTCTCCTCGGTAACCTGTGGGATTACGAGTCTGATGCACTTGCCATCGTTGGAAGGGTTGATGCCGATGTTCGCAATGTTGATTGCCTTCTCAATCTCTGGAATCGACTTCGGGTCAAACGGCGTAATCATCAAAGTTCTCGGATCCGGAACAGAAATGTTCGCCAGGTTCTTCAGCGGCGTCGGAGTTCCGTAATATTCAACCGAAACCTTGTCAAGGAGCGATGGGTTCGCTCTGCCCGCTCTGACGGTGTTCAAATCCTCCTTCAAAATCGATAACGTCTTCTTGCTTCTTTCTTCGAGATTTTTCTTAATAGTCTCCATGGTTTCCTCCTAATGTGGACATTCAAATAAATTTATTGATAATTCCTACTTTATAATCGTGCCTATCTTCTCGCCCTGAATCGCCTTCAGAACGTTGCCATCCTCAGCAATTGCAAATACGTGAATCATGATGCCGTTGTCCTTGCACAGCGTCGCTGCCGTCAGGTCCATAACCTTCAGATCCTTCTCGACAACTTCCATGTGCGTGAGCTCGTCGAACTTCTTCGCGTTCGGGTTCGTCGCTGGGTCGCTGTCGTAAACGCCGTCGATGTTCTTCGCCAGCAAAATCACGTCCGCATCTATCTCCGCAGCCCTCAGAGCCGCAGCAGTATCGGTCGAGAAGAACGGATTGCCCGTGCCTGCCCCGAAGATCACGATATCTCCGTGTTCGAGATGGCTCAGCGCCCTTCTCCTTGCGTAAGGCTCCGCAATTTCCTTCATTTCTATAGCTGTCTGCACCTTCGCATTAACGCCAAGCGCCAGGAAAGCGTCCTGAAGTGCCAGGGAGTTCATCACCGTTGCGAGCATTCCCATGTAATCGGCCGTCGCGCGGTCCATGTCCTTGCTCGTCCTGCCTCTCCAGAAATTGCCGCCGCCTACGACGATTGCAACCTCAACGCCGAGGTCGTGAATTTCCTTGACTTCCCTCGCTACCTTGCGGGTCATCTCCTCGTTGATTCCGAAGTGCTGCTCGCCCGCAAGCGCCTCCCCACTGATCTTCAGCAAAACTCTCTTATATATGGGTTTCATCCGTTACCTCCCAGAAAATCT
>CAVEOR010000016.1:0-15851 GCA_963617285.1 Anaerovoracaceae bacterium
CATCAACAAATAGAAATTCATATTCAAATCCCATATTAGTTTAGCACAATTCACTTCAAATTAAAATACAATTTTGCTTATTCGCCCGCCGCCCTCAAAGCGAGCGTGTTCGCCTGCCGCCCTTAAAGCGAGCGTGTTCGCCTGCCGCCCTTAAAGCGAGCGTGACTTTTTGTGCACCTATTTCTTCAAAAAGTCATTCCCACATTCTGGCATTTGGAACTTCCTTGAATAAATTGTAAGAAACCTCCAAAATAAAGCTTGAAATCAGCCCATATATGGAGATTTCTTCCTTTTGATTTCTACCGATTTTGCTGCCGTGACTTTTTGAAATTTTTTCTTTCAAAAAGTCACGGATTTCGCTGATTCTCGCGACTTTTTGGAGCAGTATCCTCTCAAAAAGTCACGGCAGCCCGAAACAGGCCCAAAATCACGGCAATATGCTGGTTTTGCTGGGTTTCCATTCCAATTGCCGTGACCTTTTGTCGTGTTGCGCCGCCAAAAAGTCACGGCGAGCTGGGCGGCGGGCGGTGGCAAGCCGAGCGGCGGGCGGCGCCGCGAGTGGCGGCGCGCTGGGCGGCAGCGAGCTGGGCGGCGGCGCAGCAAGCCGGGCGGCGGCCGCGCTCGCGCATATTTTTCCGTGCGGGTTGTTAAATTTTTGCAAAAAGGCTTGTGATTGTGAACGTTTTGTGATATGCTATGCGTGTATAACTATCACCAGAATTCAGGAGGAATTTTATGTTAGTAGCGCAGGCCACAAGATACATACTTCCAATTGCAGCTTGCATTTGCTTCCTCATTTTCATACATATTGGCAGGAAAGTTACAGTTGAAGGGATTTCGAGCTATTTCGTTGCAGGAACGATTGCACTCATAGCAGTAATAATCGCAGAGGTCGCAGAGGAGTTCTTCGCGAGTCCATATTGTAGCGAACCGAACTGGCAGCGCTGGGTATTTTCCATACTCGCCTACATGCTGAGGCCAGCGGTTGCCTACATCATGCTCCTCATCCCAATCCGAGGAGAGAAAAAGCTCAGCAAATTCATGCTGTCCATTCCGCTTATTATAAATGCGGTATTTTTGCTCGCATCACCTATCACAGGCATCGTGTTTTACTACGATGAGTTCAACAAGTACACCGGCGGCACGCTCATGTACCTGCCATTCTTCGTAGGTGGAATTTACCTCGTGTATTTCGTGGTGTTCTGCATCATCAAAATGCGTAGCGGCGCAGAATCCGAAATTCTCGTATCCATTTCGACACTCGTGATGTGTGGCATTGCTGTTGCCCTGGAGTCTAAATTCGGGCAACTTGGCTCGCTCCCGACCGCGTGCATCACCAACATGATATTCTACTATGTATACTTTTACATGGATTGCTACAGCAGAGACAGCCTCACGGGTGCGTACCGCAGAAGGATGATGTATAGCGACGTGCATACGATAAACGCCCACTACTTCATCACATTCGACGTGAACGGGCTCAAGCAAATCAACGACAACATGGGACATATCGCTGGCGACACAGCACTGAAATGCTTCGGAGAAGCAGTGTTCGCAGAGCTTCCGCGGCAGGCAAAGTTCTACCGCATGGGCGGCGACGAGTTCGCGATATTCTACCCGAAGGTTGACTACGGCAAGATACTGACTTTCCTCGACAAAGTCCAGAAAAGGCTCGACCCAGATAAGGTTCCTTTCGGAGTTTCCTACGGTGTAGCCAGATTCGAAGACGCGAGCAAATTCGACGAAGCGTACAGGAAAGCCGACGAAATGCTCTACGAGAACAAGCAAGCATTCTGGGAGAATTTCCACGCAAGCAAGACCGAGCAATAGAATTTCAAATAGCAAATACCGAACGGCTGTACATGGCAGCTGAATTTCGAAGAGCAAATATATAGAAGAAAATTTTCAGGGCTAGCGACAGGCTAGACAAACCAAAAACTTAACGGAGGTGTGAGTAATGGCTAATTTAGAAAAATTATACGCAGCGGCTGGCGGAAACGCAGCTGAGACAATCAAGAGGCTCTGCGGAAGCGAAGACATCATCAAAATGTTTCTGAAAAAGTTTCCGAAGGACGATAGCTTCACCGGACTCGTAAAGGCACTCGGAGATGGCGAGACAGAGACAGCGTTCCGCATGGCACACACTCTGAAGGGTATCGCAGCGAACCTCGGTCTGCAGACGCTGTACGAGAAATCGTCTGCCGTCACGGAGTTCCTTCGCGCGGGCAATGCAGACGACGCGAAGAAAGCGATGCCAGAGCTCGAGGCGGAGTACGGCAAGACGATCAAACTAATCGAAGAGCTCGACTAACTCGAGAAACTAAGGCTGGCACAGAGAGCTCGGCTAACTCGAGAAACTAAGGCTGCCGCGGACAGCTCGACTAACTCGAGAAACTATGACTGGCGCGGACAGCTCGACTAACTCGAGGCGCAAGCTGGCACAGACAGCCCCTGACCAGTGAACTAACACGATCAAGTTTGGTCAATCGCAAAAAAACTCAAACTAACACGACCAGGGACAACTATTTTATCAAAATAATTGCAATCAACATTGCAAATTAAACCGGACTTATACTAGAACTTAAGACATTTATTTATTCATTCGGGAGGAAAACTATGGGTGGCACACTCAGTAGCTATGTACTTAGCGCTACATTCATGCTCATCATCTTGACAATGCTCGCGGCGAGAGCACGCGGAGCTGTTAATCAAGAGGAAGGGAGAAAAAAATGCTTCACGCTAATAGCGGCGACGGCAATCTACATCGTCATGGATACGGTGTTCATCTATTGCCACATATCGGTGGGAAGCGTTCCTGTTGGAACATGGAAGCTGGTTTCATTCCTGTTCTATGTAATCTACACTTTGCTACCTTATATATGGCATAGGTTCGTTCGGGCGTATGTGGGTCACTCATTCAGCACCACGATTAAACAGGCTGAACTCATTCCTCTCGTAATTTTGATGACTATGGTAATCGCGACTCCATTCACAGGTTACCTGTACGACTTCGGAGACGACGGCATGTATCTGAGAGGCTCAGGCTATGGGATTTACTCGTGGCTGAACTACTTCTATTATATCTCGCCAGTCCTCGACTACATACTCATCAAAATCAAAAAATTAGAAGCCGAGGAGCCATACAGGTTCCAAGCAATATATATATCGTTGGTTCCGCTGTTAGGAGCTATGATCAATGGATCGGTGATTCCGCAGGGTACAATCTTCCCGTTCATGCCGTTCTGTATGGTAGTTGTAGCAATGCTCGCATTTTTCTTCATCGCATCGAGAGATTCTGATGCCGCTAGGGAGCTGCAGCACACAGCACTTGAGGAAGCGCTCGCCAAGGCAGAGGATGCAAGCCGAGTTAAGACCAAGTTCCTCTCGAACATGAGCCACGACATCCGCACACCGATGAACGCAATCATCAACCTCACGGATCTCGCCCTTAAGGAAGAGGACCCAATCAAGGTCCGCGAATATCTGAGCAAAATGGAGATCTCCGGAAACTTCCTGCTCGGTCTCATCAACGACGTTCTGGACATGAGCCGGATTGAGAGCGGCGAGCTCGTTCTCCACAAAGGTAAATTGACAAGGACGGAATTCCTCAACACGGTAGAGACGGTAATCAGGCCGCTCGTAGAAGCGAAGGGCATCCACTACCACCCAGAGGTAAATCCTGGCGAATATACCATCGGAGTTGACAAACTGAGATTCAATCAGATTTTCTTCAATCTTTTGTCGAACGCAGTCAAGTACACACCTGAGGGCGGCGATATCTGGTTCGAAGTCGATAACCTGGAGGCCGAAAACGGTAGGCTGAAGATAAAATTTGTTGTTAGAGATAACGGAATCGGCATGAGCCCAGAGTTCGTCGAGCATCTATTCGAGCCGTTCGCAAGGGAGGAATCCGATGCGAACATCAGAACGCAGGGCACCGGACTTGGCCTTGCAATCGTTAAGAGCCTCGTAGATGCGATGGACGGAACGATTGAAGTCAAGAGTGAGCTCGGCAAGGGCTCGGAATTCACGGTTCTCTTCTATGTCGACATCATTGCGAGAGTCGAAATTCACGACGAACAGCAAGCCTCCGATACCGATATTGACCTCGAGGGTCTGCATGTTTTGTTAGTTGAAGACAACGAAATGAATACATATGTCGCGGAGATAATCCTCGAAAGAGCGGGATGTATCGTTACATCCGTGACCGACGGCAAGCAGGCAGTTGACCTGTTCACGTCGAGCGCGCCATTCACGTTCGATGCGATACTCATGGACGTTCGAATGCCTGTTATGGACGGCATCACGGCCACGAAACTCATCCGCAGAAGCGCTTGCGCAGATGCGGCAACTATTCCAATCATCGCCATGACGGCGGATGCCTTCGATGACGAAAGGCAAAATACAATCGAATCGGGTATGAATTATCACCTTTCAAAACCGGTCGATGCGGAGAAGGTTTATAGGGCACTGAAAGAATGTACTACCCCCCCCAGCCACGCAAATAGGGAGCGGAACCTCAACCGAGAATTGCGAATTTAATGGTCAAAACACTTGTACTGACAAGGAGTAGGAGTACACAATGGACGCGATTGAAACGAAAGAATTTAACAACTCAAATGAGTCAAACGACAAGAACACGATCCTAATTGCAGACGACGCTGAGATGAATCGCGAAATGCTTGCCCTGATGTTGGGGGATTCATATAATTTCGTCTACGCGAAAGACGGCGTCGAGGCGGTAGATGCCCTGCGAGGCAGGCAGAAAATCGACATTGTCCTCTTGGATATCAACATGCCGGAGATGGACGGCTTCGAGGTTTTGCGCGTAATGAACCGCCGCCACTGGATTGAGGAAATTCCAGTTATCATAATTTCGGCTTCTGACAGCACGGAATTCATGGACGAAGCATTCAAACTCGGCGTTTCCGACTACGTCAGCCGCCCGTTCAACGCGACGATCGTCCGCAAGAAAGTGGAGAACATTTTGCTCCTTTACTCCAACCAAAAACGCCTGACTCAGCTCGTAGTCGAGCAGGTGTACGACAGAGAGAAAATCAACAATTCTCTCATCAATATTTTCGCAAATATCATCGAGCTCAGGAATCACGAGTCGGGCGACCATACGCTCAACGTGCAGGTCATCACAGAACTGCTCCTCGAAGAGCTCGTGAAAATTACAGATAAATATCCTCTCACCAAGTCTGATATCGCGATGATTTCGTCGCTTGCGGCGCTCCACGATATCGGCAAAATCAAAATCCCAGATGAAATCCTCAACAAGCCGCGCAAGCTCACACCTGAGGAATGGGAAATCATGAAGACGCACGCTGCTGAGGGCGAAGCTATACTAAAGGGTGCGCTTTATGGTCAGGACAGCAAGTTCATACGTACCGCTCGGCAGATTTGCCGCTGGCACCACGAGAAGTACGACGGAAACGGCTATCCAGATGGCCTCGTAGGAGACGAAATCCCTATCGCAGCTCAGGTCGTATCGCTGGCCGACTCATATGATGCGCTTACCAGCGACCGTTGCTACAAGAGTTCATTTTCGCACGATATTGCGATAGATATGCTCCACAACCATCAGTGTGGCGTGTTCAATCCGATTCTCATGGATTGTCTCGACAAAATCGCGCCGAAGCTTCGTTCTATCAAGGAAGAAGGCGAGGTATATGACCTGCAGAGTGCGGTTACATACGTTGCCGACGAAGTTCTCGCTGAGCACAATCTGCCGAAGGAAAACTCGCTTCGCAGGATGATGGATAACGAGAAGATGAAGAAAGAGTTCTTCATGGACCGTATTGAAGGCGTTAGCTTCGAGTACGATAAGCTTTTGAAGAAAGTTACATATGTAGTTCATGATTTAGGCAAATCTGGGAAGACGACGATGTTCACAGACAGAGGCGATCCTGCGAACATTCTGCCAGATAGCCACTGGGATTCGCTCCGTGAGGTCCTGCGGAAGACGGATCGTAATCATCCATATGCGGAGACGGATGCCGAGCTTCTCTTCAATGGGCATCTCTTCCCATATCATGTACGTCTCATGGCGATTTGGCCGGAGGATGGAACGGAGTACATCTTCGTGGTTGGACACTTTACGAAGCTTTAGCTCGCACCAAGTCCACACACGAGCTAAAGCTTCGAGTGTGGACTTTGGAGAGTGAAGAGTGGAATTACTAGTAGTAAAAAAGTACGGATTTCCCGTACTTTTTTTATAATCCATGGTATGCCTTCGCGTCGTTGCAGTCGCGTGCGATCTGCGCGGAGAGTTCCTCTATGCTCTGGAACTTCACCTCGTCGCGGGTCTTCTTGATGAACTCGATCTTGATTTTCTTGCCGTAGAGTTCCTTGTCGAAGTTGAAGATGTGCGTCTCCATGTTTTTCTTGAAAGTCCCGACGGTTGGCTTGATTCCAACGTTTGTGATGCTCGGGTACTTGACGCCGTTGTATATGCAATATGTCACGTAGACGCCGTTGGGCGGTGTGACCATAGTTTCGTCTATCATTATGTTGGATGTCGGGAAGCCGATCGTGCGACCGAGGCGGTTGCCTACTACTACCTCGCCTGCGATATCGTAGTTGCGGCCTAGGTAGCGCGCGCATTCCTCCATCTCGCCCGCCATAATCGTGTTGCGGATGAGCGTGGAACTTACGATTTCGCCGTCCACCGAGACAGGCTTCACCTCGTTCACGCGGAAGCCGTACTTGGCGCCGAGGATTCTCAGAAGCTTGGTGTCGCCCTCGCCCTTGTAGCCGAAGTGGTAGTTGAAGCCGCAGACTACCTCGCGTGCGTTCAACATGTCGTGCAGGAACACGCGCACGAAGTCTTCCGGCGGCATTGTCATTATGTCCCTTGTGAACTCGAAATTGAAGTAGTATTCTATGCCGAGCGCCTCGATGAGCGCTTCCTTTTCTATTGGGTAGACGATATTCTTGACGGGCCTCGCGCCTGGGATGAGGCTCTTCGGGTGGTTGGAGAACGTGAAGACCGCGCTCGCCAGGCCCCTCTCCGCCGCCTTCTCGGCTGCGGTTTCTATGAGTCTCCTGTGACCTACGTGCACGCCGTCGAAGTTGCCGAGGGCGACGCAGGTTGGCTTGATTTCTGTGCCTTGTCTGGCTATATCGTCTGTTGTTTCGAATTTAATCATAAGTATGTCCTTTTTCTGGGGGGGAGTGCGAGTGCTGGCGCGACGCTTGCGGGGCTGGGGTGCTTGGCGTTGCAAGCGGCGTGCCAGCACGAGCAATGTCGCAAGTTGCGGCTGAATCGCAAGTGCTTACTAATCTGTGCAACTTGCGTACGATTGATGTATTCGCCAGTTTTGGTCATCTACTGCTAATTCTGCTGGCTGGCGAATACCTTTCTGTGCAACTTGCGTACAACTGATGTATTCGCCAGTTCTAGTCATCTGCTGTTAGTTCTGCTGGCTGGCGAATACCTTGTCAGCTACGAGCTTATGGTACTTGGGGCTGTAGAACGCTACGCCGAGGAACTGCGGGCTCTCGCCTGCGCCGCGTCGGTACAGGTTGTAGGCGGCGCGGTACTCGGGGCGGATTTCGAGTGCGAAATCGCTATGCTCGAATTCTGGGCGGGCTGTTATTTCGCACTCCGCGAGGGAAATGTGCCAGCCGTCGATGAATTTCCTCGCGGCCGCCTCGTCCAGCACTGCCGTTCCGAAGTGGACGAGCGGGAAATCCGCCGGCAGTATCAGCTTCTCTATCTTCGCCAGGTTCTCTGGGCTCGCCTGCTCCACGAAGTACTTCTCGCCTTCGAAGCGGCGGCTACCATATCTATCCGTTAACTCGTACAGGTCGATTGCATCCTCGATCTTGAAGGCGCCGCTTGCTAGGCGCTCGAGGCTCTCCATTACGGCGCCGCAGCCGAGCTTTCTGCCTACATCCTCGCAGATTGTTCTGATGTAGGTGCCCTTGGAGCACTCGACGGTGAAGCGGACGCGTGGGCCATCTACCGCTTCCACAACCAAGTTGTTGATATAGACCTCGCGGGTCTTGACTTCCACGGTTTCACCCGCGCGGGCGTAATCATAGAGCCGCCGTCCAGCGATTCTGACCGCGCTGTACATCGGCGGCCTCTGGCTGATTCTGCCGCGGAAGCCCTCGAAAGCCTCACGCACGGCTTCCTCCGTGATGCCGTCCGTCGGATGCTGCTCGAGCACCGTTCCCCAAATATCCTGAGTATCCGTCACGGTGCCGAGCCTGAGCTGGCAACGATACTTCTTGAAATCCAGGTCCGTGTACTCGGTAATTCTCGTTGCCTTCCCGATGCAAATCGGCAGTACGCCAGTTGCCATCGGATCAAGCGTTCCCGTATGTCCGATTTTTTTCACTCCAAGAAGCCGCCTGATGTCCCTCACCACGTCGTGCGAGGTCACGCCCTGCGGCTTGTTGATATTCAAAATTCCATCTATCATTTACTTTAATTCCTTGCAAGCCGCTTCGAGCTCTGCCGTCACCGCTGCGACCGCCTCCTCTATCGGCATTTCCAGCGTTGCGCCAGCCGCCTTGATATGGCCGCCTCCGCCGAATTTCTCAGCGATTACGGCAACGTCGCCTTCCGTCTTCGCGCGGAGGCTCAGGCGAACCAAGTTCTCGCCTTTTTCCTTCAGAAATGCCGCATATTCAACGCCAGCTATACTTCTAAGCTGCTGAATTACGTTCTCGGTTTCCTCCGAAAGCGCGCCGCTCTGCTCTATCATCTCCTGCGTAACGTAAGCGATTGCCGCCTTACCGTCCGCAAGCATATTCATAGTAGAGAAAGCCATCGACTCGATGATTTTCCTCTCGAGGCGGATGTTCTCATAGAGCTGCACGCTGACCTTGTTCGTGTCAACGCCCCAGTCGAGGAGCTCCGTCATGATCTCGAAGGCCCTTCTCGTCGTGTTCGAATACTGGAAGTTGCCCGTATCCGTCGTGATTGCAGCGAAAATCGCCTCGCCAATCTCGACATCCGCAGGCGTACCCATCTCCTTCAGCAGGTCGAACACGAGCTCGCCAGTCGCCGAAGCCTCTGGAACGACGTAATTGTAGTCGCAGAAATCCTTCGTCGTGCGGTGATGGTCGAGACAGATGCTCGTCTTGCCCTGCGCGAACTTCTCCGTGCGGTTCGGAAAGCGAGTCTCGTCGCCGCAGTCCACGCAGAAGGAAACATCTACGTCTTCTATTATGTTCTGGTCGTCGGTGCAATAGCCCTTGTCGAGGAACTTCAGGTTCAGCGGAAGCTCCTCTTCAACCAATATATAGCATTCCTTGCCGCTCATGCGGAGGGCTTTGCAGATTGCCGTGCATGAGCCAAGCGCGTCTCCGTCTGCGCTCACATGCGGGTACAGAAGAACCGTGCGGGAAGCATTCAGCACCGATGCGATTTCCTTAAACGTGTTGTTCATTACTGCTCCTCCGATTCCTCGGGCTCGTCCGGCTGGTAGCTGTCGAAGTCGATCGTGTCCAGTATCTCGTCAATATGCCTGCCGTAATCCATGGAGTGATCCATCTTGAAGATCAGCTCGGGAGTGTGGCGAACCTTGACGCGCCTTGCAATCTCGTTCTTCATTAGCCCCTTCGCGCTGTTCAGTCCCGCCAAAATCTCTTCTTCCTCGACTTTTTTCGTTTCCTCGTCTTTGCTGAAGCTGAGCGCGGTCACGTAACACGTCGCGTAGCTCCCGTCATTCGTCACGGAAACGCCAGAAATGCTTATCATATGGCCAGTGATTCTCGGATCCTTGATGCCGTTTATGAGCATTTCGCTGATTATCCTGCGAATCTCTTCGCCGAGTCTGCCTTGTCTATAGCCTTTTGCCATTTCTTTTTTCCTTTTTATCAAAAATTATTTTCTCTCTACCTCGACCATGTGGAAGCACTCGATAATGTCGCCTTCCTTGATGTCGTTGTAGTTTTCGATGCCGATACCGCATTCGTAGCCCTGGTTAACTTCCTTAGCGTCGTCCTTGAATCTTCTCAGCGAGGAAATCGAACCCTCGTGGATTACGATACCATCACGCACAAGACGGATTTCCGCATTTCTGATAACCTTGCCTTCCTGAATGTACGCACCTGCAACGATGCCGACATTCGGAACCTTGAATGTCTCTCTGACTTCTGCCTTGCCGAGAACTTCTTCCTTGAACTCTGGATCGAGCATACCCTTCATAGCGTCCTCTACATCGTTGATGATGTCGTAGATTACGCGATAAAGTCTGATCTGGATGTTTTCTCTATCAGCAAATGTCTGAACCGCCGTAGTCGGTCTTACGTTGAAGCCGATGATAATAGAGCCAGTTGCTCCTGCCAGCATTACGTCGGATTCCGTTACGGTACCAACACCTGTGTGAACTACCTTTACTCTTACGTTTTCGTTGTTCAGCTTCTCAAGCGATGCAACGATAGCGCCGATTGAGCCCTGTACGTCGCCCTTGATGATGAGGTTGAGGTCCTTGACCTCGCCTTCCTGAATCTGGCTGAATAACTGCTCGAGAGTCGTGCTTGCGTTTCTTGCGAGGATTTCCTCTCTGAGCTTCTGCTTACGGTTCTCTGCGATTTCCTTGGCAACCTTGTCCTGCTTAACAGCATTGAACTCGTCGCCTGCTTCTGGAACGTCAGAAAGTCCGAGGATCTCAACGGCTGTAGCTGGGCCTGCTTTCTTGATTTCTCTGCCCTTGAAGTCCGTCATAAGTCTGATTCTGCCTGCGCATGTTCCTGCTACGACTGACATGCCTGTCTTCAGCGTGCCGTTCGTTACGAGAAGCGTAGCAACTGGACCTTTGTTCTTGTCGAGTCTTGCTTCGATTACTGAGCCCATTGCGAGTCTGTTCGGATTTGCCTTGAGTTCGAGAACTTCTGCCTGCAGCAAAATCATCTCGAGGAGGTTAACGATACCCTCGCCCGTCTTTGCTGAAACTGGAACGCTGATAACGTCGCCGCCCCAGTCCTCAACGAGGATGCCGTGCTCCGTGAGTTCTTGCTTAACTCTGTCTGGGTTTGCGCCCGGCTTATCGATTTTGTTGATTGCGACGATAATCGGAACGCCTGCAGCCTTCGCGTGGCTGATTGACTCGATTGTCTGTGGCATTACGCCGTCGTCTGCTGCAACTACCAGAACTGCGATATCTGTGATATGTGCGCCACGAGCACGCATTGCTGTGAAGGCTTCGTGACCTGGTGTGTCGAGGAAGACAATCTTTTGTCCGTTGATGTTTACCTCGGATGCACCGATGTGCTGCGTGATACCGCCAGACTCGGATGCTGTTACGTTTGTCTTTCTGATTGCGTCGAGCAGCGAAGTCTTACCGTGGTCAACGTGTCCCATAACCGTGATGATTGGTGCACGCGGCTTGAGGTCTTCTTCCTTGTCCTCGAAGAGCTCGAGGCCTTCTTCTTCGACTTCTTCTTCAACCTTGCTTACAACTACGCTGATGCCGATTTCGTCTGCAAGGATGAGAATCGTGTCTTCGTCGATGTTTTGGTTGATGTTGGCCATGATGCCCATCTTCATGAGTGCCATGATGACCTTGGACGTGGATACGCCTGTCTGCTCGCAGAAACCAGCTACCGTGATAGGTGCAGTGAGTGCAACCGTGCCAGTAGGAAGTTCTTCCAAGATATCCTCTTCTTCCTCAACTTGTGGCTTCGGCTTGTTGTGCTTCTTCGGCTTAGCCTGCTTCTCGAGGGAGCGCTGCTGCATCTTCTCTTTGTTCTTCTTGCCCTGGTTGCCCTTTTCTAATTTAGCAAATTTATTTCTTTCCTTCTCCTGGTGGTCGCGCTTCTCAGAGTTCTTCTGGTTTGGCTTCGTTTCCATCTTGGAAAGGCTTGGGCGGCTGTCGCCTCTGCCAGCTCCAGCTGAGCGACCCTGACCCTGTCTCTGGCCGCCGTCTCTACCGTCTCTGGATTGTGGTCTGCCATCGCGACCGCCTCTGTCGTTTCTATCTGTTCTTTCGCCGCGGCCATCTCTGCCCTTCGCGTCTCTCGGAGCTCTGGAGCCTGCGCCTGCTGGCTTTCTGTCTTCTGTTCTGCCTGTTCTCTGGCCAGCTGGCTTGCTGCCTCCGGCAACCTCTGTCTTCGTAGCAGACTTAGCTGCTGCCGTGCCCGCCTCGCTCTTAACCGTCTTAGCTGGCTCGGCCTTCGGGGCCTCAGCCTTTGCAGCCTCTGTCTTGCCCGCGTCGGCCTTTGCTACTGCCGCCGCCGACGCCTTCGGTGCTTCGGCCGTGCCCGCGGCTGCCCCGCCTGCCGTGGCAGGCTTAGCTTCTGTGGCAACTGGTGCTGCCTGGCTCGCAGCCGCCTTGACTTCCGCGGCTGCCCCAGCTTCCGCAGCAACCTTGGCCTCTTGGCTCGCAGCCGCCGCTGCCTCAACCTTCTCGCTCTCCGCCTTCATCATCGGCTTGCCCATTGGTTTTCCCATTGGCTTACCCATAGGCTTTCCGATTGGCGCTTTGGTTCTGTTCTCTAAATCCTTATTTGCTACTGGCTTGCCAATCGGTGGGCGCGAAGTCGGCGACTTCTCCTGCTGTGGCTGCCTTGCCTGTGCGTGTTTGTTCGCGCCGAGCGTTCTGACCTGCGCCATGCTCGCCGCCTTTACTGTCCCTCTCGGTTGTTCGTCTTTCTGGCTGTCAGCCTTCTTAGGGGCTGCCTTTACAATCGTTGTCTCATGTGTATTACTTTCTTTTGCCATTAGAACACCTCCTTCATTCAGTGTTATCCTAAGCTCTTCCGAGCCGTTTCTCAATTTCTATTCTTCTTCGTTTTCGGTGCGGCCGCTGCGGTCTCAGTACCCTGCGACCCTCGGTCATGTTCCTGTGCCCAGCGGCTCAGCAGTGCTACCCGCCTCAGCTCTCTGCCTTTGCGGCTTCGGCCGCTATCGCCTGAGCCAGGCTCGCGTCTGCCACGCCGAAAATCCCTTTATTCTCAGTGCCGGTCGCGTGCGAAAGTTCATCAATCGTCCCGTATGTCACGCACTCGACCTTGTGCTGCCTTGCAAGTCCCTGCATCTTGTCCCGCGAGCCCTCGGAAAGGTCGCCCGCAAGCACCAGCAAGCGAATCTTGCGCCTCTCCATCATCATCTCGCAAGTGTTATATCCAGTGTACAGCTTGCGGGCCCTGGCTGCGAACCCGAGGTAGCTTTCTATCTTACCCATGCTCGCCACCTCACTTCTCCGCAGGCTCGTCGTCCCAGATTCCGAGCTGAACCTTCAGCGCTGCGACTTCCTCCGCTGCGACAGCCCGCTTCAGCGTCCGCTCGAAGGCCTTCCGCTTGATTGCCTTCTGGAAGCACTCGCCGCTCGACTTGCACAGGTAAATCCCGCGCCCGTCCAGCCGACATCTCGGATCCACCATCAGCCCGAAGTCAGTAATCGCAAGCCTTGTAAGCTCTTCTTTCGGTTTTGATTCCATGCAGCCAACACATCTTCTATGTGGCACTTTTTTCTCAGTCAAATTATTTCTCCTCTTCAGGCTCAGCCACTTCTACGAGCTCAGGCTCGCCAGTCTCAACCTCGGCCTCAGCCTCGACCTCAATTTCGGCTTCCATCTCTGCCTCGACCTCGTCATCAACCTCGACGATCAAGTCGTCCTCGTCCTCGAGCATTGCCTCGTACTGGCTGTGGCTCTTGATATCGATCTTCCAACCGCTGACTCTCGCCGCCAGTCTTACGTTCTGGCCTTCCTTGCCGATTGCCAGCGAAAGCTGATAATCAGGAACGATTACGATAGCCGACTTCTCATCCTCATCTGGAATGATGACCTTCTCAACCTTTGCTGGGCTGAGCACGTTCCCGATTAGAACCTCAGGATCCTCGCTCCAAGTGATGATGTCGATTTTCTCGCCGTGAAGCTCGTCGACAATCGCCTGAACTCTGTTGCCCCTCGTGCCGACGCAAGCGCCAACCGGGTCAACGTTCTCGTACTCAGTGTAAACGGCCATCTTCGTTCTGGAGCCAGCCTCTCTCGCAATGCCCTTGATTTCGACCGTTCCATCCTCGATTTCCGGAACCTCTAACTCGAATAATCTCTTAACCAGTCCCGGATGCGACCTTGAAAGGAAAACCTGCGGTCCCTTGTTCGTCTTGCGAACGTCCATGATGTAAACCTTCAGGCGGTCGTTCACCTTGTAGCGCTCGCCAGGCACCTGCTCGTTCGGTGAGAGGATGCCCTCTGTATTTCCAACGTTCACGAACAAAGTCTCATTGCTGACCCTCTGAACCGTGCCCGTCAAAATCTCGCCCTGACGCGTAATAAAGTTGTCGAAAATCATTCCGCGTTCAGCCTCTCTGATTCTCTGAACGACAACCTGCTTAGCCGTCTGCGCCGCGATTCTGCCGAAATCCCTCGGAGTAACCTGGTATTCCACAACGTCGCCAACCTCGTAACGCGGGTCGATTTCCATAGCCTCAGAAAGCGGAATCTGCGTCAGCTCATCCTCGATTTCCTCGTCAGCCACAACGTCCATTCTCATGTAAACGTTGATATCGCCCGTCTCTTCGTTGATGTCAACGCGCACATTCTGCGACGTTCCGTAATTTTTCTTGTATGCAGACACAAGCGCGGATTCGATAGCTTCCAGCAAAATCTCCTTGGAAATGTGCTTTTCCTTCTCCAAATCCTCGATAGCCTGTATAAATTCCTTGTTCATTTCTTGTATTACCTCCTTAGAATATTACGGCAAGTTTCGTCTTCGCAACCTGCTCTCTTGGGAATTCAATTCTTTTATCATTTTCATCTGTTATGATGATTTTGTCGTTTTCCATGCCGACGAGCCTGCCCTGGTAAGCCTTGCGCCCGTCCAGCGCCTTGTAAAGACTCACGTCCACGATTTCTCCCGCGAATCTAACAAAATCCTTCTCGCGCAGCAGTGCCCTATCCATGCCAGGCGATGAAACCTCCAGGTAGTAGTTCTGTTCAATCGGATCCAGCCGGTCAAGCTCCTCGCTGAGGAACCTGCTGACCTTCTCGCAGTCATCCGTGGAAACGTATTCCGATAAAGCGTTCGCGGCCTCCTCGGTCTTGTCTATGTACACCCGCAGGAACCAGTCGCGCCCCTCCTTGACGAACTCGCAGTTGTAAAGCTCCAGCCCGTTCTCCGCGAGAAACTCGCTACTGATCTCCTCGACAATATCCGCAATTTTTCTCTTCGCCATCTACATCCTCCTATCCTATTGTTAGGCGGCAACCCGCTATTGCAAGCCTTGCACGGCCAACCTCCGCTGCGGGTTCCTGCCTCTGCGATTCGTCGCACGGCACACATTCCATCAGTCCTTGCCTTCAGTTTCTGCCGTGCTCCTTGCCGCCCGCCTGTTGCTCATTTACCTCAGCAACCTGTCTCGCGGGCGCCAATCGCCCTATACAAAATTGAAAGAGTGGGCCGAAACCCACTCTTCAAGTCTTACCTTATGAATCGTGCACAATCATAATACCACACCGCCCCGCAAATTGCAAGCCTTTTCCCGCAAAAACCCGCAGAAATTCCCGCATTTCCGTGTCCAGTTTTAGTTTACCACTACACTGTTCAATCTTTCCCGCCCAGGCCGAAGTCACCAGCTCGCAGCTACTTGACATATGTCAAGTAGTATGCTAAAATCCTCATATACGAAGATTATCGAGGAGGCAAAGCTATGTGCGCACAGATTATCAAGGAAAAGCAAGACTTGACATACCTTTCATGGTCGCTTATCCGCAATTCTTCCGGAACTGCGGGCTCATTTCTGAAGTCATACTCAGAGCTAAGTGGGCGGAAGATATACTACAAGCTCTCGAATTTTGACAAAAAGCTCGGGGTTATCGGTCACGAATGCATCAACGAGATTATCGTCGACAGGCTTCTGGAGATCCTTGGCATTCCCCACCTT
>CAVEOR010000017.1:0-15536 GCA_963617285.1 Anaerovoracaceae bacterium
TCTGGTCTCCTTCCAATGTTACTTCTTCTTTCGGAATAATTCCGTCTTTTTTACAACCCATGTCAACGATGACTCCCTTTTCAGTAACCTGGTGAACCGTTCCGTTAACAACTTCGTTGAGTCTTGGAAGCCTCATCGCTCCGTCTAAATCATACTCCTCGGTAGCCAATAATTCTTCCATGCTCATTTCATTTTTTTCCATCATGGTAGCAATAACCTCCTTAATTACGCGTTCGGGCGTCGACGCACCCGTCGCAAACCCTATTTTAACACAATCCTGTAAAGCTTGCAACGGCAAATCTGTGATTTTTTCTACAAAAAATGTTTTTTTGCATTTTTTGCTTGCAATTTCAAAGAGTTTCTGCGTGTTGGAACTCTCGCGGCCGCCTAAAATCAGCATCGCGTCGCACTTCTCGGCGAGCTCCGCGCAGGACTTCTGGCGGATTGCTGTTGCGTTGCAAATCGTGTTGTTTATCTCAAGGTCAGCGTTCGCGCGTTCGAAGGCCGCCACAACATCATCAAAGAGTTCTTTTTTGATGGTGGTTTGAGCGACGAGGAAAAATTTCCGCGGTGGCTGGCCAGGTTGCGAATCGCATCCGTCCAGATATTCCTCGGCCTCTGCAGCGGAGTTCAGCACGATTGCGCTGTTATCGCACCAGCCGTTTATGCCCTTGACTTCTGGATGGTTCCTGTCGCCTACGATTACGACCTGCTTGCCCGCAGTGTGCGCGTCTTCGGCCAGCTGCTGAATCTTCTTGACGAATGGGCAGGTCGCGTCGACTATCTTGCAGTCTTTGCCCTCCGCCTGCTCGAAAAATCTCTTCGTCTCGCCGTGGGATCTGACTATTATTACGTCGCCGCTCTGGACTTCGTCTAAGGTTTCTATGATTGAGACGCCTTTGGATGCGAGCTCATCCGTCACGAGTTTATTGTGGATGAGCGGGCCCCAGGTGTAGATGCGCGGGGCCGCAGGCTCGCCGCTCGCGGCGAGCTGGCGGTCGCACGCGGCTGTTTCCTCGGGCGTGCGGCCGCCCGTCGCTGGGCTGCCCCAAGCCTCCGTGCAGCCCAGCGACGCTGCGGCCCCCGCGATCTCCGCCTCCGTTTTCTCTATAGCTCGCCTAACCCCGAAGCAAAAGCCCGAGTTCGGCGCCACTAAAAATTCTTGCTTCATTACTTCCTCCCGCCGTTCTTGCCCCAGTCCTTGAGACTCTCCAGATACCGCTTGAATGCTGCCTCGGAGCCGTTTTCGGTCGGGTGATAATACTTAACGCCTTCCTTATACAGATTATCCGGCAGGTACTGCTGCTCGACATAGCCGCCGTAGCTGTGCGGATACTTGTAGCCGCCGCCACGTCCGAGCTTGCCCGCGCCCTTGTAATGCGAATCCATGAGATGCGGCGGAACGTCGTCGATTTTCTTCGTCTTCAGGTCGTGCATTGCCGCCTCGAGCGCCTCGTTTGCGGCGTTCGATTTCGGCGCCGACGCGAGCAAAATCGTAGCATGCGCTAGCGGTATCCTCGCCTCTGGGAAGCCAATCATGTCCGCCGCCTGAACGCAGGATGTTACTATTGAAATTGCCGACGGGTAGGCCATGCCGATATCCTCGCTTGCCATGACCATGAGGCGCCTGCCTATCATTCTGAGATCTGCGCCGCCGTCGATGAGCCGCGCCAAATAGTGAATTGCCGCATCCGGGTCGCTGCCGCGCACGGACTTCTGCAGTGCGCTCAGCAGGTTATACCTATCCTCTTCCTTGTCGTAAAAGCCGATTTTCCTCTGCATCGCCTCGGCAATGATGTTATTGTCAATCGCCTGGCCATCTGAAAGGTTGTCGACAATGAATCCGATCGCATCCAGCGCCACCCTCGCGTCGCCGTTGGACATCTCGCAAAGCGTCCTGATCGCCGCTGGGTCGTACTCGATCTTCAGCTTGCCGAAACCGACCTCTTCATCCTCGAGCGCGCGCTTCACAATCGTCATCAGGTTCTCCGCGCTCAGCCGCTTGAATTCATAAATATTCCGCACGCGGCTGATAACGGCGTTATTTATCGAAAAATACGGGTTCTCCGTCGTGCTTCCGATGAACTTGATTACGCCCTCCTCGAGCGCCTTCAGCAGGCTGTCCTGCTGGAGCTTGTTCCACCTGTGCACCTCGTCCACGTATATATATGTCGTCTTTTTCTCGAGGCCGTAGAATTTCAGCTTGGCGTTCTCAATGAGCTCCTTCAGCTCCTTCGTGCCCGTAACCGACGCGTTCAGCTCGTGAAATTCACCGTCCATCTCCTTGGCGATTATCCTCGCCAGCGTCGTTTTGCCGGTCCCCGACGGCCCAAAAAATATCGCCGAATCGAATGTCTTGTTCTTTATCGAATTGTAAAAGAGCGAGCCCTCGTACATGAAGTGCTCCTGCCCCACGAAATCCTCGAGCCTATCCGGCCTCATCCTAGTCGAAAGAGGTATCATCTTGCAATCTCCTTAAAAATTGATACCTCTATTATACCAAGAAATCATCTATATTTCACCTGTTTTTTTCTTCTCTCAATTTATGCCGAAGGTGCGGGCTTCTTGCTTTAGCCTCTCGGCGAAGGAAATCGCGATTTCCGCGTTTGCTCCCGCGCCCATTAGAAAATCGCTGAGCCTATCGAGGTACTCCGCGCCCGCGTCGCTGGTCTGCCTCTTCAGGCTCGCAATGAAACAGGCGAGGGACTTTGCCGCCCTGCCCGCCTCGGGATTTCCAATCTCTGCGACCGGTATGTACGCAAGCCGAAATTTCTCCATCTTCTCATCGACAAAAATCGTGTCGGCCGATAAGATATATTCGTCTGGGAAAAATAAATTGTCCCGCAGTTTTTCTCTAAGTTCAAGCACGCTTTCCACAGCGGACAGAGCCTCTGAAACGCTCAAATTGCTGAACTCGCTGAGCTTTCGATAGCCTTCCGTGTGGTAAATTCCTCTCACAATCCTCCGATATTTAATCGTCGAGAGCGGCAGGATTTCTTCGCAGACTCCGCCCTTTAGCTTCTCCGCCTTGTTATCGTACATCGGCAATTTTTTCCTTAAATCTATTGAAATCACACTCATGTCTTTCCTCCGTTGCAAATGCTGCATGCCGTATATCCCTTCGCCTCTGCGTCGACTTTCTCCATCGAAAGCTTGTACTCGTCGCCCTCGTACTCCTGCTTGACGTACCTGCAGCTCGCCGCATGGAATTTCTCGCCGTACTTCGGGAAGATTACGACTGGCTGCGAGTCTGCGTTCTTCCGGAACTCGGAAATCGGCAGCGGGTCTGCGTCCTCTGTCTTGCCGACGAAGGCCCGCGACAGGATGCTCTGCGTGAACGTGATGTCGCCGTTTATGCCGATTGGGTTTGCCACGCGAAAGTCGGCTTGGCTGCTCATGGCAATCAAATTGCTGATCTCGCCATCCGAGTAGCGGTACTTGAAGGCGGTCACCTTGAAGCTGCCGACTTTCGGGTTCGCAGCCGCCACGGAGCTCTGGAGGGAGAGCCTTTGGGCGGCTGCGGCGGCGTCCGCGGCCAGCGAGCTTCCAGAGGCCGCGGAGCCTGCGGCGGGCGCCGAGCCTTCCGAGCCCGCCGCAGGCACGCCAGTGCCGCGGCCCCCAGCAACCGAGCGCGCCGCGTCACTGGCGTACGCCGCCGCCGCAATCTGATGCAGCTCCCTCGCGCTCACGAAGCTGATGTTCTCGCAAATCGCAATGATATTGATAATCAGCGCAATCGCCACAATGCAAAGTATGAACACCGGCATGCTCATAGCCGCTTCAACTATATAACTGCCCTTTTTACTGTACAGGTCCAGAATATCTCTCCTCGAATTCATGCTTTCCCCCATTTATCTCAATCGAATAACTCAGCCCCGTGTATAAATCATCTATCAAAAAATAATCGCAGTACAAATACTTCATGTTAATCTGAATCAGGTCGAGTATCCTGACTTTCTTCGTTTCCTTCGGCAGCGCAGCCACGAAAATCTTCAGATAATCCTCGTAGTCCTGCCCCTCGACCTTCGGTGGCAGAATGTAGCCGCTGCTGCCGCTCCCGCTTGAGCTGCCCGAGCCATCCGAACCGCCGAGTTCGTGCCCCTCCGAATCGCAATTGTACTCCGCCGCGAGCATATTCTCCAGCGACGTCGCCCAGTTTTCATCCTTCTTGACGAGCGGCACGCTCTTGCCAGCATGTAGCAGCTTAACGTCGTTCGTCGCCTCCCAAAACGCCCAGCTTTCCATAATCAGAGCCTGCGTTAGAATAGGAGCCTCGGGCATCAGAACCTCAGCAACCGCAAGAGTAGCCTCCCGCTTCTCCTCGCAAGAATACAGATACGCCAGGTTCAGCGCATTCCTCAGCACGGTGAGATAATTTTTTACGGCTTTCTTCGACTTGGAATCGCTGAGCTTGCCCGTGATGATATATTCAATCTCGTTGTTAAAATACGTCTCGCCGAGATCCCTATCGTTCACCGCGTCCTTAAAAAATCGAAATATGTACACGGTCTCAACGCTGTCGTCTATAACATCCGAAAGGCTCTTCGCCTCCTTGACCTTCTCAGTAAGTCCGGAGATTTCAATGCCTTTCGCATCTCCGCCAGAAGGCAGAGCATTTATAATTGCTTCATTTTTAATGTAGCGATTCGCCGAGGACGAGGACGAGCTCGTGCCATCAGAGCCAGCCCCGCCGCCGTTAACGCTCCGCACGGCGGCGAGCAGCCCATTGTTCAAGGTCGGCTTCGCATCATAAGCGACCGCCTCCTTGATTTGCTGAAAGAAATTATCGGAATCCACGAGCTCATACCCAGTAAGCTCGCAATTGCAAGCACCGACGGTGATGTATTTCTTGCTTCCAAACGAGTACTTCACATATTTTTTTATCTTTTCCTCAACCTGAAGTTTGTTGCCGCTGTAGGCAAAAATACCATATCTATCCTTCAAATTCGCGTCGTACTCCGCCAGAATGCTCCTGCCCCAAAGCGGCCCGAAGCTATCCGTCGTGCTTGCAATCGCATCCTCCCCAGCCGCGTGAACCGCGGCCGCCGCGAGTATCATCATCGAAGAAAACAGAATCGTCGCCAGAATCGCATACGAACCGCGCTTGTTGCCAGCGCCGAGCACTTTCCTAATTCTGTTTCTAATTCTAATTTTGTGCCGCATAAGCAATCCTATCCTGCACCCTGATCCCCACCGTCTCCGAAACTTTATACACATCCTTCAATTCCTCCCCATGCGCCTTAATCTGCTCGCCGAGATTCGAGTAAAACCCCATCATCAAAGCAATGAGCGCCGAGGTTATGAGTAGCGTCAACGGCATAATCAAAGACGCTTCCACGAAACGCATGTCGCCACCTTAGAACTTCGCGCTGCTGAGCGAACCGAACGTCGTGTTGACAAAGTTCGTAATCTGCTCTTTGAAAATCAGGCCGATTGCGACAGCAATCGCCACCAAAATCGCCACCTGCACCATCTCCATGCCGCGCTTATTAAACAGCGTCCTATCCTCAGGCGGCTCGATTTTCTCCACAACCACCGCGTCTGCAGGCTTTTCCACCTTGTCCATGTTTTCCATCTCGTTCACCGTTCTCATTTCTTCACTTGCTCTCATCTTTCTTACCTCCTAATTAAACTAAAGTTGTAACATCGCTGGCGCCGCCGTAACCATAATCAGCGCAATCAGAAGCAGCCCCAGCGGAAAGCTCATCTTGCTCTCAGAAACCCTGATTCTGCTCATCGCGTTCCGCTTCCGCTCCTCCCAAAGCTCCTTGCTCTGGTCTGCGAGCTTCTCCCAAAGGTCGCTCCCGCGGTTCAAATTTTCGCTCAAAATCGTTGCGACTCGCGTAAGTTCTTTGATGTTGGACGAAGCCGCAAATCTGCAAAACGCGACGATAACATTCTCCCCGTTCTGCATCGAGGCGACATACAGGCTGTAAACCTCCCGCGTGAAATAATTTTGTCTCTTCGGCTCGAGCCTGCCGTATCCGTCCGCAATCCTGCAAAACGCATCCGTAAGAATTACGCCGCTGTGCATGAGCAGCAGAAGCTGGTTGATGAAGCAAGGCAGAGCCATGATGATCTCGTTGCGATTTTTCTCCATCGCCTTTTTCTTCTTAGATTTCAATTTTGTTTATCCTTTCCGTCATTAAAATCGACGCTGCAATCAAGGCCAGAGCCATCGTCGTAATCACAAGTCCCTGCCTCGTCTCAAACATCGGGCTGATATAATCCGGCGCCGTCACCCTCACCATGAAAACGATTGCAAAAGGCGACAGGCCGACAATCCTCCCCTCAAACAACTTCTGCGCAAGCTGCATTCTCAGCTCATCCTCAAGCTCGATTTTGTCGCCGATTAGCGCCGTAGCCGTTGAAATTGCTTTGTTTAGGCTTGCGCCACTCGTCTTGCAGCTCTCATACGCCCCCGCAAAATCCTCCACGTCCGGCAGCCCGCTTCTCCTCGCGAAATCATAGAGGACCTCCGTGTCCGTCTCGTTTCCGTTCGCCAGCATCGCGTTCATGTGCGCGAGTTCCTTCATTATGTAGTCGCTTTCCTCATACGACGCCCCGCAAAACTTCTCCGCCTCAGACAAAGCCTCCGGCATGCTCCGACCCGACGACACGGATGCCGAAATCGAGTAAAGCAAGTCCTTGAACTGCACGAGCAGCGTGTCCTGGTGCCGCTTCACGGCCGCATCCTGGTACTTCGGGTACACGAGAAAGCACAGCGCCGAGACAATCGCGCTCACCCGCAAGCTGTTGTAAAAGAGCAGCCCCACGCAGAGCCCCGCGGCCACAATCGCCAGGAAAAACTCCGTCTTCTCCTTGCCCGACAAATTCGGCAGGTTATAGTCCATCGCTCCCGCCCTCTTAAGTTCTCTCAATCTCATCCCGCCTTTCTCTTCGGGCGCAAAATCCCCGTGTCCATGTCCAGAAGCTCCGTGCCTTCGCAGACTTTCATCAGCGGATTGAGCACGAATCCTCCTTTCTCGTAGCCGACGAGCTCCGTGATCTCGGTCACGCGCCGCCTGCCGTTTTTCTCTCTCGTGATATGCACCATGATGTCGATTCCCTCTGCAATTTGCTCGCGAATGGCATCCACGCTGATCGGCATGGCCGCCAGATACAGTGATTCCAAGCGCTTCAGCATTCCCTCAACCGAGTTCGCGTGCCCCGTCGAAAGGCTCCCGTCGTGTCCAGTGTTCATCGCCTGAAGCATGTCGATAACCTCGCCGCCCCTGACTTCGCCGACGATAATTCGGTTCGGCCTCATTCTGAGGCTCGACTTGATGAGGTCGGACATGCTCACGCCGCCCTGCCCCTCCGCGTTGCTGTTCTTGCACTCGAGGTGCACGATATTTTCGATGTATTTCATCTTCAGCTCGGCCGAGTCCTCGATGATGATGACGCGTTCGTCGCTCGGAACCGCCTCCGCCAGCGCATTCAGCAAAGTCGTCTTCCCAGAGGAAGTTCCCCCACTAACAAAGATATTGTAGCCAGACTTCACTAAATCCGTCAGCAGATGCGCTCCGTCCGCAGTTATCGTGCCGTTCCCGACGAGGTCGCCCATGTGCATATAGCTGTCTGAGAACTTTCTGATGGTGAGAATCGGGCCATTTATCGCGATATTTTTGTAGACGCCGTTCACACGCGAGCCGTCTGGAAGCCTTGCGTCCACGATCGGGCTTCGCTCGTTGATCTCACGCCTAACCTCGCCCGCGATGTTTCGCATGACTTCCTCGAGTTCCTCGGTCGAGTCGAACCGCTCGCCGTACTTTTCGATTTTGCCGCCCCTCTCCACGAAGATGTCGCTTGGCCCGTTCACCATGATTTCGCTGACATTTTCGTCGTCGATGAGCGGTTGCAGAATTCCGAGCTTTCGCCTCGTCTTGTAGAAAATCCTGTTTATCGCGCATTCTATGTCTTCGTATGAGAAAAACATGCTTCGCTCGTCGTCAAATATCGTCTGAATTATCAGTCTCATAGCCATGAAATCGTCGACGTCTCGCTCGCTTCCGAGCCTTTCTCGCACGGTCTTGATCTTCTCGTCGGCGAATTCTCGCGCTCTCAAGCTCATATCCATTCTACGCACCTCTCTTTGTACTATTACATCCATTCGTCGCAAATTTTGCCTATGGTCATTGCGAAATAGCCATCCATGGCGATTTCGATTCCGCTTTCCTTCGTTTGGAAGCTTGTCTTCTCCTCGGGGATGCGGAATCGGCCCGCCGCGCGGCCAGAAGTCGTGCAGCGGTTCACGAGCACGACTTCCTGGCCGCCGTCCGCCGCCCCTGGGTCAGCCTGGCCTGTGCTCTGGAGGGCGGCGGACGCGAGCCCGCCTCCGTGCTCCAGGGCGGGCTCGGCGGCGTGCGCCGCGGCGGGTGCCGCAGCGCGGGCGTCCCCACGCAACAGCAGACGCCCGCCTGCGGCTTCTGGCGAGCGGCCCTCCTGCTTCCCTGCGGGCCGCCCGCCAGAGCTGGCGGCCCAAGCATCCGAGCGGCCGCCAGCCCCGCCGCTCCCGCAGAACCTCGTCCGCACGTCCTTATCATTGTACACGGTGAGCTCCCTATCGAACGTCAGCCCGCTCGTGCGTCCGAGCCCCCGCTCGGGGCTATCCACGATCACGAAGTCGAACGCCCCGAGCTCCGCAATCTTCTGCAGAACCGCACCACAGCGCTCCGTCCGTTCTAGATATCGCACGCCGAACTTGTCCACATGCAGGTAACTCTCCAGCCCGTACAGCACGTCGTTCTCAATCAAGTGCGACAGTTCGGCCGCTGGTCTCTGAGGCTCGCTCGCCCCAGAAATATAGCATTTCCAGCTGTCCGAGCCGCCCGCATTCACGTAGAGCACTCGCCTCTGCGCATTCATGCTTATGCACCTCGCCGCGGTTACCGCGATTGCCGAAGCCCCGCAGCCACCAGTTGCCCCGCGAACCGCCACCAGGGAGCAATCGCGCCTACCGCCCCGCAAAAATTGCGTATGCGAGTTCTCTTCGCACATCCTGACCGCCGCATTGAAAATCTCGCTCGCCCTCGGGAACTGCCCGACGCATCTGCCTTCCTTCTCGTATCGCTTGTCTGGTTGCATACTCGAGTCGCTCTTGACCATCAAAATCCTCGAATTGTAGTGCATGAATTCGCTCCTGTCGGTCAGGATGACGTCGTAGACGTCGAGCTCGCTAAACTTGTTATAATTTTCGATTTCTTCCACGGAGAGGTTCGAGTAAATCTCCGCAAGAGCCCTTGCAATATCCTCCCCAAATTTCCTGTTATTCATCAGGATACCTATATTTATCAGTCTCATAATATTATTACACCCGCCCCTTTCATTTACATTATATGGGCGAAGTGGTCGCTTGTCAACAACTTTTTACAAGAATTCCCTATAAAATTTTAACTTTATCGGTTTTTCCAGTAAATCACTACCAAGTTTGGAAATGGCACTTTCAGATGGTGAAGTGCCATTTCCGAGAGTGGAGAGTGGAGTGTTGAGAGTGAAGATCCTGCCTGCCGCCCGCCTGCCGGACGGCAGGCAGGTGGAGTTTCAAAAATCTCTTGCTTGCATGCCGCTTTTCAATATATAATGAAGATATCCTAATTCGACTTTGCATGCAATTTATAGTGCCTATCTTGAGGAGCCGCGATGATTAAGACAAAAACAAATAAATTAAAAATTCGAACATCATCCACAAACCCCCGCCCTTCCCACCTTCTAACCCTCCTGCTCGCCGCCCTGCTCGTGCTCGGCTCTCTGGTCGGCTGCGGCTCGGATGCTGGGACTGATGCGGGCTCTCACTCGGATGCGAGCAGCTACGCCCCCGTCCGCCAGACCGTATTCCTGGAGGCGGACGGCGGCGGCTACTACATGGCCGAAGCCGTTTATCCAGATGGCTTGGAAGGCGGAGCGCCGCTCGTGGCTATCGCCCACGGGTTCAAGGGCACGCTGAACAGCGGCGGCGCCTCGGAGCTCGCGGGACGGCTCGCGGAGGCGGGCATCGCTTCTATCCGCATGGATTTCAATCCGAGAGTGACCGCGAGCAAGAAGGCTGAAAAGACGAATACATACGACCTTGCGAGCATGCGAGAAGCGATGCTCTCTGGTATAGAATACATGTGCGAGCATTACGAAATCGCCGAGGATCAAATTGGGCTTTATGCTCGCAGCATGGGCGGCCGCGTCGTTATGAACATGGCGAACGAGAACGCGGGCGGCTACGATTTTACCGCGCTGGCTATGGTCGCGCCCGCCGGGAACGAGGGCGCCATGATCTACTACGTCGGCGGCCAGGAGAAATGGGATGAGATGAAGGCTGAGGCCGCCGCGCAGGGCTCCATCGAATTCCAAGGTCTGAACCTCACGGAAGACTGGTTCACGGAATTCGAGGAGTACAACCCGTGCGATTACGGCGGCAAGTTCGGCGATAAGCCGGTGCTCGTCGTTGCGAACACGCTCGACCATGTTGTAACTGAGGCGACGAGCCTCGAGTGTGCCGCCGCCTACGCAAGCAGCCGCGTCCTCACCGTAACCACGGACGACGGCCACGGCTACGAAATGAGCTACGACGATTCCGACCTTAAGGACGAAATCATGACCGAAATCGTCGCCTTCTTCGCTCAATCATTCGCAGACAACTAAATCCACAATAAAAGAGGCTCCGACTATGCGTCGGAGCCTTTCTTACCGTTAGTGTAGGCGTTTATGAACTTGGCTTTGCGCTTGGAGTACATGATCTGCTGGCTGGAGTAGATGCCCTTGTATCCAGACATCATGTAGCAAAGGCAGCATGCGACCGCGAAGTACAGCATGCCCTTCGCACCGAACAGCTCGATCGACAGGAAAATCGACGAGATCGGGCAGTTCGTGACGCCGCAGAACACGCAGGTCAGGCCGATTGCGGCTGCGAAACCCGCTGGAATCCCAAGTAGCGGCCCAATGACGCAGCCGAAGGTCGCACCTACGAAGAACGAAGGCACGATTTCGCCGCCCTTAAACCCAGCGCCGAGCGTTATCGCCGTGAACAGAAGCTTGAGCAGGAAGGCGATAGGCTCGGCCTCGCCCTGCTCCACAGCGGCGGAAATCACGTCCATTCCGACGCCGTTAAAATCGTTCGTGCCACATATAAATGTAAGAACTATTATTATCACGCCGCCGCAAATCGCCCTGAGATATGGGTTCTTGACACGCTTTCTGAATATTTTTTCGGTGAATTGCATCATGTCGCAGAAGAGAATCGAAACCACTGCGCACAGAATCGCAAGCCCCATGACCCTGATGAACATCTCGGGCTCGACGGTCGGCACATCCACGCTGAACCGCACAGGCTTTACTCCGAACGCATGGGCCACGAAGTACGCGACGAGTGAGGAAATGAGGCACGGAACGAGCGCCACGTGGTACAGAATTCCGATGCTGATTACCATTACCGCGAAAACCGCTGCGGCGAGCGGGGTTCCGAATATTGCCGAGAAGAAGGCCGACATGCCCGCGAGCGTTGCAATTCGAAGGTCGCTATCGTCGAGGTGTAGCTGGCGACCGATCCACTGACCGAGGGTGCCTCCCATCTGCAGTGCGGCACCTTCTCTGCCGGCGCTTCCGCCGCACAGGTGCGTGAGCACGGTTCCAATAAAGATCGATGGCACGAGCAGTGGCGAGAGCCTTCTGCCCTTGTGGACGGCGCGGATTACGTGATTCGTGTTGAGGCCGTCTGTTTTGCACGCCTTGTAAAACCCTACTATTATTAGGCCCGCTATCGGAAGCAGCCAGAGCATCCACGGATTCTCGTTTCTGTATTCCTCCGCAATCTCGATACTTTGATCGAATATCGCTCCGATGATTCCGCCAGCGCAGCCGATGAGCGACGCCACGACGAGCCACTTGAGAAACGTCCCTATATAAAGTCCCGAAAGTTTTATTTCCGAGATGAAATTTTCCTTGATCGATAATTCCTTTTTCATTCTTACTTTCTATTCCTGTCTATTCCTGCCTTGACCGTGATTTTACCAAGCTTATGCTAAGTTTCCGCTAATATTTTATTATCTTCGCATCCCGCCCGTTTGTCAATAAAATTCGCCAAGAAAATCCGAAAAATTCGCATGCGCCCGCTAAGCAAAAAAAATCGAAACCGAAGGCAAGTGGTTCCGATTTTTTCTTAGTATGAAAGTATATATCTTTAGATGTAATAGGTTTTCTATTCATTTAGGTGCATCTGGCTTGAGATCTCCTCCGCCAGCTTGTCCGCACCTTGCTGGGAATGGCAACTCCCATGCATCGCACAATGTGCGCAGCCCGCTCCGCAAGTGGAGCGACCAGCTTTTTTATCTTTTACTAATTGGATTATGATCAGGGCTACTATAACAGCCAGAATCAGTCCAACTACTATTGTTCCCATGTTTCCTTCTTTCTGCTAGCTCGGCAAGCCCGCTTTTCCTGCGTGCTCGCCGCCGCCAACATTGATTTTCTATCTTTTACTATTACTTAGCTTCCTTGTAAGGTCTTACGAGGTTGTAGATGATGAACGCAAGGCAAGCAAGTGCTGCGATGAGACCGATAACGTTGAGGTTACCTGTTACTGCATTGCCGAACTGGTTGATCATCAGGGCTACGATATATGCGAATCCGCACTGATAGCCGATTGCGAACCAAGTCCACTTAGCGTTGTTCATCTCTCTCTTGATAGCACCCATTGCTGCGAAGCAAGGAGCACACAGAAGGTTGAATACCATGAATGCATAGCCTGTAACGCCTGTGAATGTGCTACCAAGTACCGAGTAAACGTCGCCGTAAGCTCCGTAGAGGATACCCATCGTACCAACGATGTTTTCCTTTGCAACCAGGCCTGTGATGGATGCAACCGTTGCTTCCCAAGTTCCGAATCCGAGTGGAGCGAAGATCCAGCAAATTGCGCTGCCGATTGCTGCCAGGATTGACTGGTCGAGCTCGTCTTCTGCAAGCATTCTGAATCCTTCGTCTGTGAATCCGAAGTAGGATGTGAACCATACGAAGATTGTGGAAAGGAGGATGATTGTTCCAGCCTTTTTGATGAAGGACCAGCCACGCTCCCACATGGATCTAAGTACGTTGCCAGCTGTTGGCATATGGTATGCTGGGAGTTCCATTACGAATGGAGCAGGCTCGCCAGCGAATCTCTGCGTTTTCTTGAGCATGATTCCGGAGATGATGATTGCTGCCATACCTACGAAATATGCACTCGTTGCAACCCATGCGCTGCCACCGAAGATAGCACCTGCGATCATTGCGATGAACGGAACCTTTGCTCCGCATGGGATGAATGTTGTAGTCATGATCGTCATACGACGGTCACGTTCGTTTTCGATTGTTCTGGAAGCCATGATGCCTGGGATACCGCAACCAGTACCGATGAGCATTGGAATGAATGACTTACCGGAAAGTCCGAACTTACGGAAGATACGGTCGAGTACGAATGCGATACGTGCCATGTAGCCGCAAGCCTCGAGGAATGCGAGGAGCAGGAACAGTACGAGCATCTGTGGAACGAATCCGAGTACTGCGCCAACGCCGGCTACGATACCGTCGAGGATAAGTCCTGACAGCCATTCGGATGTGCCAGCTGCTTCAAGAGCGTTTCCGATGAGAACTGGGATACCAGGAACCCAAGTTCCATACGTGGAAGTGTCTGGAGCACCGTATGCTTCTTTATAATCAGTATTTAAGAACTGTGCCATAGCTTCTTCGTAGTCAGCCTTTGTTACGCCGTCCACTGTCTCTACAGCAAGTGTTTCTTCGTCTTCAACATCATAGGAGATGCTTGCGTCCGCTGGGATGAGAGCATCGAGCTCAGTGAGTGCTGCGCTTGCTGCCGCATCACTATAGTCCTCAGCTTCCATGTCGATAGCTGATGCGATTGCGTCTGTGCCGTATTCATCAGCAAAAGCGCCGAGGACGAGATCTGTGTCTCCATAAGTTTCTGCTGCCTCTTCATACGCAGCTGTACCCATTCCGAAGAGGTGGTAGCCATCGCCGAAGAGTCCGTCGTTTGCCCAGTCTGTCGCTGCCGATCCAACTGTTACCATGGAAATGTAGTAAACCAGGAACATGATCAAAGCGAAGATTGGAAGTCCGAGCCAACGGTTTGTAACGACTTTGTCGATTTTGTCGGATGTCGTCATGCCGCCAACATTTGCTTTCTTATAGCAAGCCTTGATGATGGAGCTGATGTAGATGTATCTCTCGTTTGTGATGATCGATTCTGCGTCGTCGTCAAGCTCATCTTCTGCGGCTTTGATGTCGCTTTCGATGTGCATCATTGTGGTAGCTGGAATGCTGAGCTTCTCGAGGACTTTCTCGTCTCTCTCAAAGATCTTGATTGCGTACCATCTCTGCTGCTCTTCTGGAAGTCCGTGGATTGCTGCTTCCTCGATGTGAGCGATTGCGTGTTCAACCGCGCCGGAGAAAGTGTGCATCGGGATTGTCTTTGCGTTGTGAGCCGCGTCGATTGCAGCCTCAGCAGCTTCCATGATGCCTGTGCCCTTCAGAGCGGAAATCTCTACAACCTTGCAGCCGAGCTGTCTTGAAAGCTCAGGCACGTTGATTTTGTCGCCGTTCTTCTCGACGATATCCATCATGTTGATAGCTACAACAACTGGAATTCCAAGCTCTGTGAGCTGTGTCGTCAAATAAAGGTTTCTCTCAAGGTTCGTACCGTCGATGATGTTTAAGATCGCATTTGGTCTCTCATCGATGAGGTAATTTCTTGCAACTACTTCCTCGAGTGTGTACGGGGAAAGTGAATAAATACCAGGAAGGTCGGTGATGACTACATCGTCATGCTTCTTCAGCTTACCTTCTTTTTTCTCTACTGTTACGCCTGGCCAGTTACCAACGAACTGGTTGGAACCGGTGAGGCCATTGAAAAGCGTTGTCTTACCAGCGTTTGGGTTGCCGGCAAGAGCAATTCTAATTCCTTGACTCATTGTTCTACTCCTCCACTTCTATCATTTCGGCATCGGCTTTTCTCAGGGAAAGCTCATAGCCTCTAACTGTCATTTCAATCGGGTCACCGAGCGGTGCAACTTTTCTGATGTTGACTTCTACGCCCTTGGTGATTCCCATGTCCATGATTCTGCGCTTCGTTGCGCCTTCGCCATGGAGCCTCTTAACTACGGCCTTTTCGCCGACCTTTACATCTTTCAGTGTCTTCATATCTTCTATCCTTTCTGTTGCCAGGCTTCCCCAGCAAATTTTATCAAATTCAGTTCCATTAAAATCATCTCAGCACACAGATTTCTATTTATGCGTGACTTTTCTGGCGTGCGGAGATTTCACGATTTATACGAAATCCGCTTAGACCATAATCTTCTGTGCCATCTCTTGGCTGAGTGCCACGCGAGACTCCTTGACATTGACAATCACGTTGCCTGCCAGCGAGTTAACGATCGTTACATCGCCGCCCACTACGAATCCCAAATTTTCCAGATGCTGCTTTACGTCAGGCTTGCCGCCGATCTTCTTGATCGTGTTCGTCTCGCCTGGGCTTGCTAATGTTAAAGGCATCATAA
>CAVEOR010000018.1:0-15446 GCA_963617285.1 Anaerovoracaceae bacterium
ACAAGTTCACATACGAGGACGGCCAGTACCAGCTCAACTATAAAGATGTAAGCAAGCAGGATGTTCTTGACATCCTCGAAGACATAAACAACCAGTATCTCGTTACGGAGTACATCAACATGTGCGACGAGCTGAAGGCGGTTTACGACGGCGCGGTTAACACGGTCAGAATGCTCGTGTTCAAGCGCGACGGAATCGAGCCGCAGGTTTGCAATGCTTACGTGAGATTCGGCAGCAAGGCGACCGGTGCGGTAGATAACGTAGGTGCCGGCGGAATGACGGCGACGATAGACGTTGCAACCGGTCATTTCCACGACGCGAAGATCGTTAGAAACAACTCAATTGAGGATTGCCCAGTTCATCCGGATACAGGTGTTCCAATCGACGGATATCTTCCGCATTGGGACGAGGTCAAGAAGCAGGTTATGGACGTAACGCGTTCCATCAAGCAACTCGAGTTCTTCGGCGTTGACCTTGCGGTTACCAACGACGGTATCAAGTTCCCAGAAATCAACCGTTTCCCTGACTATCCTGCAGTTGAGAAGTATGCGGCACCGACCAGAGAATATCTGCTGTATAAGCTAGCTGGCAAGAAGCGTTACTATGGCTATGATGTCAAGAAAAACAGGACGCTCGTGCACCTGCCAAATCGCAAGTAGCTTAGCGATATTGCAGAAGGTTGTGACCAAGTAGACTGTCGGCGTTTTTCGAAGTGTGCTAATAGAAGCCAGCGAGAAAAAACGCCGCAATATAAGGAGTAACTTTTGAATACATTAAAAGAAATTTTACAAGACCACATAACATATAGGAACCAGCTGTTCAAGCTCGCCAAGGCCGACCTCAAGAAGACCTACAGTGGTGCGGTGCTCGGCGGCGCATGGGCGGTTATCAGACCGGCGATACTGATTTTCGTATTCTGGTTCGCTTTCACGCTCGGCCTCAGAAAGGGCGGGGATGTCGATGGCTACCCGTTCTTCCTCTGGATGATTTCCGGCATGATCCCTTGGTTCTACATGAGGGACATGATTACGGGTGGAGCAAATTCGATTAGGCGTTATAAATACCTGGTAACGAAGATCAAATTTCCGATTTCCACGATTCCGACTTTCATAAGCATGGCGACCATGATTACACACATCGGTCTGATGGTGCTTTTGGTTATTATTTTCGCGCTGTTTGGATATATGCCGACGATTTACATCCTTCAGCTTCCGATTTACACGCTGATGATGTTCATGTTCTTCACGGTGTGGGGGCTGTTCGCAGGTGTGCTTTCGTCCATCAGCAAAGACTTCCTCAATCTGGTAAAGTCGCTGACACAGGCGCTGTTCTGGCTGTCGGGCATTCTGTATGATGCATCGAAAATAAAGCAGGATTGGATTAGAGAAATTTTGATGTTCAACCCTGTCACCATCATAGTAAACGGATACAGAGATGTGTTCATCAAGCACGTGTGGTTCTGGGAGAATCCGTCCCAGTTCCTCAACTTCGCTATCGTTTTCTTTGTGATGGCTGTTTTGGCAGTTTGGGTATACGGTAGGCTGAAGCGCGACATTCCAGACGTATTATAAATAGGAGAAAATTATGAGCAACACGGTCATAGAGCTTAAGAACGTCACCAAGGTTTACAAGCTCTTCAAAAGTGACAGGCAGCGATTCAAAGCTGTTTTTAACAAAAACGCAAAATACAAGAAAAAGATCGCGACGAACAACGTCTCGTTTCAGATAAAAAAGGGCGAGGCTGTGGCTTTGTTCGGAAAGAACGGCGCGGGCAAGTCGACCATCCTGAAGATGATCACGGGCGTAACGTATCCGACATCCGGAGAAATCATAGTCAACGGCAGAGTCAGCGCACTTCTGGAGCTCACGGCGGGGTTTGACCCAGAGTTCACGGGCAGGGAGAACATCTACTTCCGCGGGCAGCTCATGGGCATGGAAACATCAGAAATCAAGGAACTCGAGGAGAGCATCATCGAATTTGCTGACCTCGGGGATTACATCGACCAGCCGACTCGTACATACTCGAGCGGCATGAAGGCAAGGCTTGGATTTGCTATTAACTCCAGCATCAAGCCGGAGATTTTGATAGTTGACGAGGCGCTGAGCGTTGGAGACAGCGAATTTAAGAAAAAGTGTCTCGACAGAATAACGAAAATCGTAAATGAAGAGGATGTAACATTTTTGTTCGTCACTCACTCCACAGGTGCGGCGAAGCAGTTCTGCAAGCGCGGCCTGGTGCTCCGGCATGGGAAGCTTTTGCTGGATGCGGGGATAGAAGAGGCTGTCGAATTTTACAACAAAACCCTAGAGGAGGACGAAGCTAAGTCCAAGAAGAAAGGCAAGGGTATATTTGAAAATGAGTAGAAGGGAACTGAGGGAAAAGAAGAGCCTGAGGCAGCGAATTAAGGAGATGAAAACTTGGAAGAAGGTTCTCATCTTGGTTCTTATCGTGCTGCTGCTGGCGGCGCTGATCGTGGGAGCTTGCGTTTACAGCTACATGAACAGCCTCGTGGATGAGATGCATGAGCCGACCGCGGAGGATTACGATCTTTCGCTGACGGAGGTCGACGGATACATTAACATTTTGCTGCTGGGCGTTGACAGCCGCGATATGGAGAATATCAAGGGCACCAGAAGCGACATGATCATGATCGCGTCCATCAACACGGAGACATACGATGTCAAGCTGACGTCGGTATTCCGCGACACGTACCTCAAGCTCGGCGACACGTCGACATACGACAAAATCACTCACGCGTGCGTCTATGGCGGACCGGAGATGACGATTAAGTCGCTGAACCAGGCGATGGACATGAACATCAGCAATTACATAGTTGTTAATTTCAAGACCGTAGCGGACGTTGTTGACGCGGTTGGCGGCATCACGGTAGACGTGCAGGACTACGAAATTTATCAGCTGAACAAATACACCAAGCAGACCGCAAACAATATCGGTCGCAAGAATTATAACCTGGTTAAATCTGCTGGAGAGCAGACGCTGGAAGGTGTTCAGGCTGTGTCCTACGGCAGAATCCGTAAGGGCGTAGGCGATGACTTCAAGCGTACCGAGAGAATGAGAATCGTCGTAATGAAGGTCCTCGAAAAGGTTAAGAAGATGAGCTTCTCCCAAATCAAGGAGATCATCGACATGGCCGTTCCGCAGGTTCAGACCAACCTCGAGATGAGCGACATTCTGGGGCTCGGCTTCAGACTTCCGAAGTACTCGATCAGTTCGGGTGCTGGCTGGCCTTACAAATATTCGACGGGCTCAATCAACGGCATCTCGTATGTATTCACGGGCGGAAGCCTCGCGCAGAACACGATTGAGTTCCATCAGGAGGTATTCGGGCAGACGGATTACACGCCTTCTGCGACCGTGACGGCTATCAGCAACGAGATAAATGCTAGGATTTCCAGCGCTCGTGCCGCAAACGAGATTAAGGGCGAGAAGGAAGGCGAGGCCACGAAGGATGTAATCGAAACCGACGATACCGAAATCACGGATGACACTGGCGAGGTAGTTGACCCGAATAACCCTGGCGGTGAGACGGGCGGAGAGGCTGTTGACGATCCTGATGACCCGAATTACAATCCTAGCGGACAGGACTCTAGTTCTGGAAGCGGCTCTGGTAGCGGTTCGGACTCTGGCGACAATCCTGGAACTGAGGCTGGCGGTAATGCTTCTGGTGGCTCAGGTTCAGGTAGCGGGTCAGGCTCAGGCTCCGACGGTGGTTCGGATGCTGGCTCTGGCACTGGCAGCGGTTCTGACTCGGGTAGCGGCTCGGCTTCGAGCGGGTCCGGCGAGACTGCTGGCGGAGGCACTGGTCAACAAGGCACATGATACGGGGCCGGACCCGGCAGAACAATTCCGGACGCTTAGACAATATAAATTTTGATAGAAAAATATAGAAAAGGTAGGAAACTAAAGATGGCAAAGGAAAAATTAAACTGGGAAGACGAGCAGGTTAGACGTACATATAGACACACTGCTTCACATATCATGGCGCAGGCGATTCAGCATCTGTGGCCAGACACTAAGTTCGCAATCGGTCCTGCGATTGACAACGGATTTTACTATGACCTGGAGAGCGAGCACAAGTTCACTGAAGAAGATTTCCTGAAGATTCAGAAGGAAATGAAGAAGATCGTTCAGCAGAACCTGCCGCTGGAAAGATCTGAGGTTAGCCGCGAGGAGGCGCTCAAGTTCTTCAAGGAGAGAAATCAGGACTATAAGGTTGAGCTCATCAACGATTTGCCTGAGGATGCGGTAATTACAATGTATACGCAGGGCGACTTTACTGATCTTTGCGCTGGTCCTCACATGGAGTCGACTGGCAAGATCAAGGCATTCAAGCTCATGAGCGTTGCTGGTGCTTACTGGAGAGGTGACTCCGACAGAGCTATGCTTCAGAGAATCTATGCGACGGCTTTCCCTAGCCAGGAGGAGCTTGACGAATACATCAACATGATCGAAGAGGCGAAGAAGAGAGACCACCGTAAGCTCGGCCGTGAGCTCGGACTGTTCGCATTCCGCGATGAGGCTCCTGGATTCCCGTTCTATCTGCCAAAGGGCATGATCCTCAGAAACGCTCTCATCGACTACTGGAGAGAGGTTCACAAGAAGTGGGACTACGTTGAAATTTCAACTCCGCAGATCATGAAGAGAACTCTTTGGGAGACTTCTGGTCACTGGGATCACTATAAGGAAAACATGTACACGACGGTTATCGACGAAGAAGACTTCGCAATCAAGCCGATGAACTGCCCAGGCAGCATCCTCGTTTACGACCTTGAACCACATTCATATCGTGACCTGCCGCTTAGATACGGCGAGCTGGGTATCGTTCACCGCCACGAGCTTTCGGGCGCACTCCACGGCATGTTCCGTGTAAGATGCTTCACTCAGGACGACGCGCACATCCTCCTCGCAAAGGACCAGATCAAGAACGAAGTTACTCGTATCGCACAGCTGCTTGACGAGGTTTACTCCGTATTCGGATTGTCATATAAGATCGTACTTTCCACTATGCCAGAGGATCACATCGGTACTCGTGAGGATTGGGAAAAGGCTGAGAATGCCCTTGCCGACGCTATCACATCAATCGGCAAGGAATACGACCTCAACCCTGGCGACGGTGCTTTCTACGGTCCAAAGCTTGACTTCCATGTAAAGGATTCCCTCGGCAGAACTTGGCAGTGCGGAACGATTCAGCTTGACTACCAGCTTCCTGGAAGATTCAATCTTGAATACACTGGTTCCGACGGACAGAAGCATACTCCAGTGATGATTCACCGCGTAGTATTCGGCTCCATCGAGAGATTTATCGGCGTAATCACAGAGCACTTCGCTGGCAAGTTCCCGCTTTGGCTGGCTCCTGTACAGGTTAAGCTGCTGACTGTAACCGAGAAGTTCGTGCCTTATGCAAAGGAAGTCGCAGAGAAGCTTGAGGCTGCTGGCATCAGAGTTGAGCTCGACGACAGAAACGAGAAGATCGGCTACAAGCTCAGAGAGGCTAGAAACCAGAGAGTTAACTATATCTGCGTAATCGGCGAGCGCGAGGCTGAGGCTGGCACGCTGACGGTTCGCTCCAGCAAGGCTGGCGAGCTCGGCGAGATGAGCGTCGCAGAGTTTACGGAGAAGGTAACTACAGAAATCGCAAATAAAGATATGTAGGTTTGCGCTTTTCGCTCGCAGGGCGCGAAAATAAACGGAGAAAAAGGGAAAGAATGTCGAAACATTTTTTCCCTTTTTGATTGCCGATGTGCGATAATGTAGGTACAAACAGATTCCTATTTCGCATTTGCACGGAGGTGAGCACATGGAGAAGTTTTTACCGGTAGTCAACAGGGCGAATTGCTGCAAGGTTTTTCTGAGCGACATTGTCTATGTCCAGGCCGACGGGCGCCGCGTCAAAATCGTCACGCCGAGCCAAGTGTTCTACATCTACGCGAAAATTTCGGACATCGCTATGCGCTTCGAGGGTGAGCAGCGGTTTTTTCAGTGCACGCAGAGCATCGTGATAAACCTCGATTATGTTTTTTCGGTGCGGAATCAGACGATTTCCTTCATAAACGGGTTCGAGTTTCTGATCGGGCGAACGAGCTACCTGAAGACGAAGCAGGCTTTTATCGAATACATGAGGCAGGCAGAACTGAAGTGATGTGCGGCTAATTAGAAAATGTGCGGCGTGTAGTGATTTTGTTCGATTAGAAATGTGTGAGCCGCGATGATTTTATTGAAAAAATCGGAGAATTTGCGAGAAATATTGCCCGAAAATGCTTGCAATCATGCGGATTTTGATATATAATGCTTGATGTATGTTTGTGCATACGGAAATTTAGCACACCGCTCCTTTGAGATGGTTGCCGCGATATCCTGAAATAAGGATGCTGAATGGCAAGTGGTATTTGGCTCGTGGGCGGTGGAAGAGAAAACCAGGAGGAACAAAATGGCAGTAATTACAATGAAACAATTACTCGAAGCAGGTGTTCACTTTGGACACCAGACAAGAAGATGGAACCCTAAGATGGCTCCTTACATCTTCACAGAAAGAAACGGAATCTACATCATCGACCTTCAGAAGACAGTTAAGAAGATCGACGAAGCTTACGACTTCATGAGAAGCGTTGGCGAATCTGGCAAGCCAGTTCTTTTCGTTGGTACGAAGAAGCAGGCTCAGCAGGCTGTTAAGGACGAAGCTGCAAGATGCGGACAGTACTATGTAAGCGAAAGATGGCTCGGCGGTATGCTCACTAACCACAAGACAATCGCTAAGAGAATCCAGAGACTCGCTGACATCCAGAGAATGGAAGAAGACGGCACATTCGAGAAGCTCGCAAAGAAGGAAGTTATCAAGCTTAGAGCTGAGGCTGAGAAGTTAGAGAAGTACCTCGGCGGAATCAAGGACATGAAGGGAATGCCTGGCGCATTATTCATCGTTGACCCTAAGAAGGAAAGAATCGCTGTTAAGGAAGCAAGAATCCTCGGAATTCCTATCGTTGGTATCGTTGACACTAACTGCGACCCAGATGATGTTGACTATGTAATCCCAGCAAACGACGATGCTATCAGAGCCGTAAAGCTTATCGCAAGCAGAATGGCTGACGCTATCATCGAAGCAAATCAGGGCGAGAGCTTTGATGAAGGAACTCCAGTAGAAGCAGAGGCAGAGGCTGTAGAAGCAGAGGCTGAAGCTGAAGAAGCTCCAGTAGAAGAATAATTCACGGGTTTATTTGAGGAGGAAAAAATAATGGCTGTTACAGCTCAGATGGTAAAAGAATTAAGAGAAATGACAGGCGCTGGCATGATGGATTGCAAGAAGGCACTTGTCGAGGTTGATGGCAATATCGAAGCTGCCGTTGACTATTTGAGAGAAAAGGGACTCGCAAAGGCTGCTAAGAAGGCTGGCAGAGTTGCTGCAGAAGGTCTTGTAAAGATCGCTTTTTCTGATGATCACAAGGCTGCTGCTATCGTAGAAGTTAACTCCGAGACTGACTTCGTTTCCAAGAACGAAGAGTTCGTAGAGTTCGTCGATGGCCTCGCAAAGCTTGCGCTCACTGCAGAGTCCGAAGATATGGATGCATTCAAGGCTATGGCTTTCGAAGGCGGCACAGTTGCTGATGCACTTACTGCTAAGATCGCAAAGATCGGCGAAAACATGTCCGTTAGAAGAATTGCAAAGGCTAGCGGCGACGTAGTTACTTCCTACGTTCACGGCGGCGGCAGAATCGGCGTTATCGTAGTTGGTAACGGCGAAGAAAACGAAGCTAACAAGACAGCACTCACTAACGTTGCAATGCAGGTTGCTGCAATGAATCCGCAGTACGTAAACGAGAGCGACATTTCCGCTGACGAGCTTGCTAAGCTGAAGGAAATCACTCTTGAGAGCGCACTCAACGATCCATTCACACTTCCTAAGCAGATCCTCAACGAGCTTCTTGACAAGGCAGTTGATGGCGTTTGGGGCGACGAAGACGTTACTATTCTCAAGGAAAAGAGAGAAGACAAGGGCTTCAACTTCAACTATCTTCCAAACTTCCTTTCACAGGAAGCAAAGGCAAAGCTTGCTGAGCTCGCTGTAGCTGCAAAGGCTGCAATCGCTGACAACAAGATGTTCTCTGGCATGGTTGAAGGTCGTGTAAAGAAGCAGCTCAAGGAGATCTGCCTCATGGATCAGACTTATGTAAGAGCAGAGGACGGCAAGCAGTCCGTTGCTAAGTACCTTGAATCCGTAGACAAGAACCTTTCAATCGCAAAGGTTGTACGTTTCGAGGTAGGCGAAGGTATCGAGAAGAAGGAAGAGAACTTCGCAGAAGAAGTTGCTAAGCAGATGCAGTAATTTGCGGAGCAATTGCAATAAAAAATAATCGTCAACAACAATCGAGACCCTGCAGAGTTTATGCTTTGCGGGGTCTTTAGCAAAGGAGAAATTTATGGGAAATGCGGAGATTATAAGCTCGCTTCGGAAGGCGGGGAAAGAGGCAAGAAAGTCGCTTGCGCCAGAAGAGAGACACGAAAAATCAAAGAAAATCGTCGATAGGATTCTCGAATCGCAGGAGTTTGCCGAGGCAAATGTAATCATGATATACAAGGCTTTCGGTGGCGAGGTTGAGTTAGATGCGCTAGAAGAGGCGATAGCTAAAAATGATAAATATGTTGCAAGTAAGAGCCTCGTGTATCCGCTCTGCACGAGCAAGACCGAGATGATTGCTTTGCAGCCGCAGGGAGAGGATGCCTGGATGAGCGGTAGCTACGGCATCACCGAGCCTGTTCGCGAGAAATCCGTTGAGGTTGACCCAGCGGACATCGACCTTATCATCTGCCCATGTACTTCCTTTGATGAGGAGTGCAACCGCATCGGTATGGGAGGCGGATATTACGATAGATACCTCACGAAGTGCGGTAAGACGAAGATCGTAGCTGTTGCCTTCGAGGCACAGAAGGCCGAGAGCATCCCGTGCGCTGAGTGGGACAGGCCAATGCAAAAGGTCTTCACGGAAGACGCAGTATATGTAAAATAAGAGGTTGAACGTGATATGAAAGAGACTGAGAATGATATAAGGATGAGAATTGAAAGGCTGAGGGAGCTGATGCGGGGGCAGGGGCTTGCGGCCTATATTATACCGACGACGGATTTTCATGGGTCGGAGTATGTTAATGACTATTTCAAGGCACGGGAGTTTATGTCTGGGTTTACGGGTTCGGCTGGAACTCTCGTGGTAACCTTGGATGAGGCGGCTCTGTGGACGGATGGGCGCTATTTCCTCCAGGCTGGGCAGCAGCTCAGTGGAAGCGGGATTAGGCTCATGAGACAGGGCGAGGACGGCGTGCCTGAGATAATTCCGTGGCTGGAGCAGAAGCTGGACAGCAAGTCGACGGTCGGATTCGATGGAAGGATTGCCAGCGCTGAGTTCGGCGCGAAGGTGGCGGATAAATTCGCTGTAAAGGCGGATCTTGACCTGGTTAGTGAGATTTGGGAGGATAGACCTGAGCTCACGGGCTCGCATGTGTATGCGCTGGACGAATCGCTTACGGGTGAATCCGCGACGAGCAAGCTCGCTCGGGTTCGCGTTGAGATGAAGAAGCTCGGAGCGGATGCGCATATAATCACGTGCCTGGAGGAAATCGCTTGGATGCTGAATCTGAGAGGTAGAGACATTGAGCATACGCCTGTCTTCTATGCGTTCATGCTTGTTCTGCCGGAGACTGTAAGGCTGTATGCGCTGGCGCCCGAGACTGAGATTCGGGAGGCACTCGGGAAGGAAAGCAGCCAGCAGACAGGCGGCTTGCAGGATGTGGAGATTTTGCCTTACTTCGATGTCTTTGATGATATGAAGAGGCTCGGGGACTTCGGGGTGCACAGAATCCTGATGGACGAGAAAAAGGCAAGCTACAGCCTTATTTCTGCGGTTCCTGAGGGTGTTGAGATTGAAAATCACGAAGATCCTGCAATTTTGATGAAAGCTATCAAAAATCCTGTAGAGATTGAGAACACTCGCCAGGCGCATATCAGGGACGGCGTGGCTGTTACGCAGTTCATCAGGTGGGTGAAAGAGGCGGTGCAAGGAGAAGCTAGGGAGGCTCGCGTCGGGGCGGCGCCTGCCTTGGTGGACTCAGTGGCAGGCGGCGCCCAGGCTGCGTCCCCGCTGACTGAGATGGACGCAGCCCAGCAGCTCTCCGAGCTGCGACGCGAGCAGGGCGCGTACGACGACAGCTTCAATACGATTGCAGGATACGGCGAGCATGGGGCAATCGTCCATTATGGGGCGACTCCGGAGACGGATGTGGAATTAGAGCCGCACGGCTTGCTGCTCGTGGATTCTGGCGGGCAATATAACGGTGGAACAACGGACATCACGAGGACGATTGCCCTTGGGCCACTGACGGATGAAATGAAGAAGTGCTATACGATTGTCCTCAAGGCGCATATTGCCCTTGCGATGAGCAAGTTTACAGAGGATGTGACCGGCGCTGAGCTTGATGAAATTCCGCATGGCAAAGTCAAGGAATATGGCTACGATTATAACCACGGAACGGGGCACGGAGTTGGGCATATGCTCAGCGTGCACGAGGGACCGAATTCGATAAATCCGCGTGGCAAGAACTCGCATCTTTTCCCTGGAATGATTACGAGCAACGAGCCGGGAATCTATCTCGAAGGCAAGTTCGGAATCAGACTTGAGAACGAAACGCTATGTGTGTTTGCTGACGACGGAAAGTTCGGGTTTGAGACGATTACGTTCGCGCCGTTTGAGCGAGAGGCGATAGTGATTGAAATGCTGACTGCGGAGGAGCGCACATGGCTCAACAGCTATCATGCTCAGGTATACGAGAAGCTGTCACCGCTCCTCGACCCAGAAACTCGCGACTGGCTCCGCGCGGTGACCGAGGAACTATAGCGATTATATGTCTGTCACACTTCTTGCGACCAGAACCTGAGAGCAAGAAGTGCGCCAGACGCCGCTACAATCGCTAATCCAATCTGATTCTGTGGTGGCGTGGCTTTTTGAACCCTTGAATTGAAAAAAAGCCATCTCGCATGGAAGCGAATTACAACATATCAAATCATTCCTAACATTTAATGTATACGATAACATCTATTGCATGTGAAATGGCTTTTTGAATTTTTATAAGCAAAATAGCCACGAAAATCGTCAAAAAACGTGGCTTTTTAATCGAAATGTATTTCAAAAAGCCACGCAGCGTGTTGGAACTAATTATTGGAAAGAGAAAGGGCTGGCGCACCGCCAGCCCTTTCTCCGCAATTAAATTATATACTATACAAGCCTAGGAGTAAGCATTCCTTGCCTGCAAATATATCGAATTTTAAAAGCTATTTGTCCGCAAGCTTCGGATCTTTGCGCTCCGGCAGATTCGAAACGATAACCGCCGCGAAGATTACGCAGCAACCGATGAGCTCTCTTGTGCTCATAACCTCGTGGAGGAGGAGCGCACCGAAGATTGCAGCGAATACGGATTCCAAGCTCATCAGGAGCGAAGCGACCGTCGGCTCGGCGTCGCGCTGAGCCACAATCTGAAGCGTGTATCCGACGCCGCCCGACAGACAGCCAGCGTACAGAATCGGAATAGCGCACTGCAGAATGTCGTTCATGTTCGGCTCTTCGAATATGAACATCGCAATGCAAGCCAGGATTCCTGCAGTGACGAACTGAATGAAGGAAAGCTTTACGCCGTCAAGCTTTGCAACGAAATGGTCGCAAACCATGATGTGAATAGCATATCCAACGGCACAGAGCATAATCCAAATATCGCCAGGGTTGATAGCTTCAAATCCATTCGGCATTGCGAGAAGATAGAGCCCGATAACTCCGAGCACCACGCAAAGCCACATGATAGGGCGAACGCGTTTGCGAAGCACGAGGCTGAGGATAGGCACAACCGCTACATAGAGCGTAGTGATGAAACCGGCCTTGCCAGCCGTAGTGTAAACGCAGCCGATTTGCTGAAGTATGCAAGCCACAAATAGTGCACATCCGCAGCAAACTCCACCGATGAGGGTTGCCTTGTTTGACTCCTTTTTCTCGGGTGCAAACAGTGGACCTTTGCCCTTGTTCATAACCAGAACAACTGGGACAAGTACAGCCGCTGCAAGGAGCAGGCGAATGCCTTGGAAGGTAATCGGCCCTACATAATCCATTCCGCTGACCTGCGACACGAACGACGAGCCCCAAACCATGGCCGTAATCAGAAGCAGGAAATTTGCTCTCATTCTCTTTGACATTTTAATCATTCCTTTCAAATCTCAATAAATTCTAACTAATATATATGTAAACATCTTTTAACAACTATTTCGGGCAACCCGAGGGTTAGTCGGATTTTCAAAATTTTTCGACCGCGCGATTATCCTTTGATCTGTCTTAGGTGATAAATCCTCACCGCCAGCGACAAATTCATGTAGAACTCGTTTTCGGTCTCGCCCGTGGTGCCCGTCAGCTCCTTGATTCGAGCGATTTTGTACCTAATCGTGTTTTGGTGGCAGCCGTAAATATCCGCCGCCTTGGCGATATCCCCGCCACATCGGACGAGCGTGGTCGCCGTCTCCATGTAGTCAGGCTTATCGAGAATCGGCCCGAGGTAGCGCAACATGTACTCTTCCATCTGCACCGAATTCCTGTCGCTCACCAGAATCTCGTAAACCCCGATATCGTCGAATCCAACGAAGTTTTTGCCCTCGGCAAGCGATGCCAGATACGCATGATAGCTCTCGCGGAAACACTTATCGAGGCTCTCGAACGGGTCGTGAATTCGGCTCGCGCAGCAGGCAAATGGCTCTGGAATGTCGAGATATTGCAAGGCTTCCGATAACAAAATCTCATAGGATTTCTCGTCACCCTTCGATGAGGTGAGGATGAGGAACATCCCGCTCGCATAAGGAACAAGCATCGCCTTGTCACCGATATTCCTGTTCGGGTAGAAAAGCCCGCAGTACCTAGGAATATTCTCCTGAAACTCCTCGTCATCCCGCGAGATGAAGTACGCCCGAGCGCTGCCCTTGAACGAAATTCGAAGATTCTTGGCAATGGTGTAAACGCGGTTTTTCGACATTGTACCCATGACCATCGCCTCGATATTCTCACCCGTCAGGAAATTCCTGTCGTCGGTTTGAATCGCATCCGTAATCTCGTAGACGATATTCTCGTAGTAGATGTCCTTCCCGAAGTAAAAAATCGGAAAATCATGGTTGTTCGAAAATTCAATGACCTCCTTCGGAAGCTCTGGATACAGAATCGTCTTGAACCCAATGCCCGCAGCCCCGTAGCCCTGAAGCGCTCGAATCATCGGCAGAATCTCCTCAGGCTTACCGATGCAATATTGGTAAAGAAAGCTGCACAGCACGAAGTCGCCTGGCGTAAATGTGCTGAGGAAATCGTCGATGTACTCTGGCATCAGCTCATAATCGAGCACGCCCATGCCTTTAACGACGTTGTCCAGCCCCGCAACACCAGAAACGAGCCGCATATGGTTGAAACATTGTAATTTTGTCAAATCTCGTATAGTAAGTGCCATATTCCGCCTCCTTCTAAATTCATTGTATCATCAAATTCGACAAAATGTCTTGTAACTATTACAAATATTATAGCAAGAGCTGTGATTTTTTACAAGAACAATTGCCCGCAACTTTCAACGAAAAATTTAATAAATCTTGTATCTCCGCCGCCATGTGTGGTAAAATAGACGATATAGATAGAAAGACAGGCATTTGATAGTCGGAGGGCTCCGGGCGCGAGCCCGGGAAGGAAAGAATTTGAGAAAAGCAGCATTTCACACGCTCGGTTGCAAGGTAAATCAATACGAGACGGAAGCCATGAAGGAGCAATTCGCTCGCCGCGGCTTCGAAATCGTAGGTGAAGAGGAGGCGGCCGACGTTTATGTCATAAATACGTGCACGGTCACGAACCTGGCCGACCGCAAGTCGCGGCAGTACATTCGCAGGATGAAGAAGGTCTCGCCACAGGCGGTGGTCGCGGTAACCGGTTGCTACACGCAGGTGAAGCCAGAGGAACTCGAGGCGATGCCGGAGGTTGATATCGTGGCGGGAACGGGCGAGAAGAACAATATTATTGACTATGTAGAGGAATTTTTCGAGAGAGGCCAGAAGCAAAAGCATATTCTCGAGTATGATGCGCTTACGTCATATCATGACAAGGGCATCATCACCTCGATGGATAACCGCACGAGAGCGTTCGTGAAGATCCAGGAGGGATGCAACAGGTTTTGCTCGTACTGCCTGATTCCGTTTGCGAGGGGCAAGGTGAGGAGCCGCGACCCAGAGGAAATTCTCGAGGAGGTGCACACGCTCATCAGCAAAGGTTTCCGCGAAGTTGTGCTGACTGGCATCAACACCGCGCTCTACGGCACGGAGGAGAATTTCCCATATCCGCTTACGGATGCTGAGAAGCAGGATGGAATGTACGGGATTGAGGTTATAATCAGCAGAATCAATGCTCTGGACGGTGAGTTTAGGATCCGCCTTAGCTCGCTGGAGCCGACGGTGGTGAACGCCGAATATGTCAAGAGGCTCATGCGATATGAGAAGCTCTGCCCGCACCTGCATCTTTCGATTCAGAGCGGAAGCGACAGCATAATCAAGGCGATGAACAGGCATTATAATAGAAGCGAATATCTCGATATCGTCCGCGTTCTCAAGGAGCACGACCCGCATTACGGCGTTACGACGGACATAATTTGCGGGTTCCCTGGCGAGACGGACGAGGACTTCGCAGGCAGCCTTCGCATGGTGGAAGAGGCGGAGTTCCTCAGGGTGCACGCGTTCAAGTATTCCAAGCGCGAGGGCACGGTGGCGTATAAGATGAAGAACCAGGTGCCAGGCGAGATCAAGAACGAGCGCGTCACGGAGCTAATTGCCAAGGCTGAGGAAGTAACACAGAAATTCCTTGCTGATTCGGTAGGCGAGGTGCGGACTGTGATCTTCGAGCAGGAAGATGAGGCAGGGGACGGCACGTCAGCTGCTGGCGGCAAGCTGCTCACCGGCTACACTGAGAACTACATCAAGGCATACGCTTTTGGTGATGAGGGCGACCTGAATTTGTTCAAGAAGGTTAGGCTGATCGAGCCGTATAGGGATGGCATGATGGCCGAAATCATTAAATAGTAAATAAAAGAACATATATAACATGAAAGGAGATTTTCAAATGGCAGATTGTATCTTTTGCATGATTGCAAATCACGAAATCGAATCAAATTACGTTTACGAGGACGACAAAATCGTCGCATTCAAGGACATGGATCCGCAGGGCCCTGTGCATGTGCTCGTTATCCCGAAGAAGCATATCGCTTCGCTGGATGATGTGAAGCCAGAGGATCACGAGATTGTCGGCCACATCATGTGCAAAATCGGCGAAATCGCGAAGTCGCAAGGCCTTACGAACGGCTACCGCGTAGTTTCCAACAACGGCGACGACGC
>CAVEOR010000019.1:0-2105 GCA_963617285.1 Anaerovoracaceae bacterium
CGCGAGTTTTGCCCCGTTTTTCAAGTTTTCTGCGTGATTTTCTTGAAATATTCAAATGCGTATTGATAGAATTCTTCTGCTTGTGCGTTCAATTTCCTGTTTGGGTTTCTGGTTATCGTTACGGTTCTGCTCGCCTTCGGATCCAAGATGTGAAGGAGCTTCACCCTGCTTGCGTCGGGAGTTCCCCAAGAAAATTCCGGCCACAGCGCAACGCCCATTCCAGCCGCCAGAAGCTCCCTGAGCGACTCTGGGTTGTCGCTCTCCAACCCAACTCTCGGCGTGATCCCGCTCTCCATCCAAATTCTGCTGGTTAGTTTGTAATAAGGCATGTTCTGCGGGAATGTGAGAAACGTCTCGTTCTTTACTTCTTCTATTGTTATTTCATCCTTCGTTGCAAGCTCAGAATCCGCGGGCACCGCAAGGAAAATTTCTTCCGTCAGCAGCTCGCTCGTGCCTTCTGGGAGCTTGGGTTTGCCTCTGCCTTTTCCTTCGCCAACTACCGCCGAAATTCGAAAATCCCAATCGAGTGACTCTGCGTTTCCGTCCATTCTAAAATTAGTTTTCGGATGCTTCTCCCGATACGAAATCACGAGGCCTGTGCTCATATGCGTGGCAACTAATATGTTCAGAGAAATCGTCTCCGCCACCTCGCCCGCTATCTCTTGAAGTCGCTCTGGCATTGCGGACAGCGTGACAAGCATAGGCTCCACGGTTCTCAGTAGTTCGCCCCCTGCCTCATTCAGCTTAATTCTTCTCCCCACTCTGTCAAATACCTTAACTCCAAGTTCATCCTCAAGTCTTGAGATCGACTGGCTGAGCGCCGGCTGCGCGATATGCAATATCTCAGACGCCCTTGTCATGTTCTCTTCTCGCGCCGTTTCAACAAAATACTTCAATTGCAAAAGTTCCATATTTATCCGCCTTTTATATAACTTCAACATTATAAACTTATTACGAATTATATATTTTACATTATCATAATTTAGTGGTATTGTCTATATTGTTCGAAAAAAAGATTTAATTTTGGAGGTAATAAATATGTCTGCTATTTGTGAAGGTATTATGCTTGCTTGCTTTGGGATTTCGTGGCCTATCAACCTTGTGAAATCGCTTCATTCACGCACAGCGAAAGGAAAAAGCGTGTTCTTTGAGATCATAATCATCGCCGGATATCTGTTCGGAGTCGCTGGAAAGATTCTGTCAGGGAATATCAACATCGTGCTTTCACTTTACTTTATAAATATAATCATGGTCTCCGCAGACCTTGCTTTGACATTCAGAAACAAACATCTCGATGCCCTCGCAGAGCTCGAAGAACTCGAAGAGCCAGTAATCGAAAAAAGATCCGCCCGTTCCTTGAGCAATGCTAAAATAGCATAAAATCTAACCACACCTTAAGTGGAATCGAGATAGTATATAGTGCGAAAAGGGGCTGTCGCGCAATTGACCTAAGAGTCAAGCTAGCGTCAGCCCCTGCTGTTTATTTTACTTTGTAACAAAATTTGTCTCAGATTCCGAACAGTGCGAGGAGCTTTTGCCAAAAGCCCTGCGGCTCTGTTTCTGCGGTTGCTGCTTCTTCGTCACTTGAGTCAGAAGGCTCGTCTATGCTGATTGCGTCGGTTTTGATGATAAACTGCACGGACTTGACGCTGCCGTTCTTCTGGGAGACGAACGACTCGAGGTAATCCTTTCCCTTGATTTTATCGATCATCTCGGTGATTTTGTTATGCACCTCGTCTTTCATCTCGGAAATTTTATCAAAGAACTCCGCCGTTCCATCTTTCAGCTCTTTCATGCCATCTACAAATTCCGAAATTTTATCACGGAACTCTGCCACGCTGTCCTTCAGCTTCTCTATATTTTCTAATAGAGTGCCCATGTTCTCGTCGAGCTCAGCCGAGCCGTCCTTGGCATCCTGCACGGCATCCGTGTAGTCGCAGATTCCCTCATAGAGCTTCTGGAAATCATCAAGTTGCGTTCTCAAGTCTTTAACCTGTTCAGCAGCCTCGCTCGCACTCGCCACAGCAGCACTAATTTGAGATGTTACATCGGAGGAAGCCATCGCCTGCTGGATTGCAGCCGACCTAATCTGCGCTTTCTCCTCT
>CAVEOR010000019.1:2355-13703 GCA_963617285.1 Anaerovoracaceae bacterium
CTGATGAATCTAATTTCTCCAGCAGGTCATCAAGCACCGTCTCATAATTCGTCGGTGTCAACGTGATGCTGCTCATGCCGTTTTCCTTTAGCTTCTGGTTCAGCATCGTCTCCGCTGATGAGCAAATCCCCTTGAAGGCCTCATACGCCCCATCCGTAAGTTCGCTACTTTTAGCCGTAATCTCTCCGAGCCCGCTATCGAGATCGCCTGAACCTTCCTCAAGCTCCACAACTCCATCATATAGCTCAACAGACTTGTCTGCAAGCTCAGAAGCCGCATCATAGATTTCCTCACTTGCATCCAGAGCATCGCCTGTTCCATCATCTAAATCCTTGACAGCGTCCTTCGCTTCGTCGATTTTCTCGTCGAGCGCCGAATAGTCAACATCTATATCCATGTTCAGCTTGACGCCATTGATGGAGACCGCGTCCATCTCGAAGTCCGTGACATTGGCTGTGATGTACATGTCAATTCCCTTATCTGGCAAGATGATATAGCTCAGCTGTTTGTCCTGCCCGACATTCGCAATGGTCGCATCCGCCGCCTTGATATCCTCGCATTTCTCGGTATCGAGAGTGAAAGCCGCCTGAAGCGCGTAATTATCGAAATATCCATTCGCATTGCTGTTCAACTTGCTGTATTCGCTGTTTTCTGTCACAGAAAAGTGGATTTTCAGCTTGCCACTTTTACCTGCTAGATCCTCTGGCGAAATTTTCTTGCCGTCGAGGTAATAAACAATCGAGATATTCCAAGGGATTTCGGTCTTCTTCATCGTCCCTTGATAGTAAATCCGACCACTGCCATCGCCCGCATTTTCCGTTCCACTTCCTATATCTATGGTGATTTTCTTGCCCGATTGCGTTATGTCAGCGTCTCCCTCTAGAATTTTCACCATAGAGTAATCGCCATAATCACTGACTTTGCCGCTACCATCAAAGTCCTCGCAATCAAAGATATTTACCGCATTAAGCTCCCTTACGCTACCATTCGCGTCCGTCGAAACATAGATAACCTCTTCCTTCTGCGCATCCGAATTAGCGAACGCCGAAACTCCAGTCATTCCAACCAAAAGTGCTATAACAAGCAAGAAAGCGAGCGCCGATCTTCCAGTCATCTTAAATTTTGCTCTGCGCTCAGGCTTTGCATGCTTCAATTCTCGCGCTGATTCTCGCCGCCTTTCAACTTTGCTTGACTTCGCGTGCCTTGCCATTTTTTCTTTTTTCTTCATTATCAGCTAACCCCCGGTTCTTCAATTTTGTTAATTTCATCTATTTTGTCTAATACATCCTTTTTCTCGTTCTTGAACCTGATGCCCCTCGTCGTATGCTGAATCAGCCCGTCAAACAAATACAGTAGCCCTGGCACAACGAACAAAACGATTGCCAACGAGCAGATTGTCCCCTGTCCGAGCAGCAATCCGAGCTGCGAGAGAACTCCGTGCGTCGACACCGCGCCGAGCAGGAATCCCACTACCGTCAGCACGCTCGCACTCGTCATCACCGATACTGTGCAGCTCTCGAAAACTTTGATAATCGAGGCGCTCTTGCCCATCTCCTCGCGGAACTCCTTGTACCTGTCCGTGAACAGAATCGCATAGTCCACCGTTGCCCCCAGCTGAATGGAACTGATAATCAAATAAGCTATGTAAAATATCGAGTTCCCAGCGAAATATGGCACCGCGAGGTTTATCCAAATCGCCGTCTCTATCGCCAGCACAAGTATAACTGGAATCGAAATGGACTTCATAGCAAAGAGCAGAACAATAAAAACTGCACCGATAGCAATGAGATTTACCTTCGCCATGTCGGAGGTTACGGTATCTCGAAGGTCAAGCGTCGATACGCCCTCGCCCGCCAGATACCACTCGCCTGGATAATATTTTTCCGCCACCTCTCGTATTTTATTGACGAGAGCGAACGTCTCATCTCCCTCAAAGTCCACCTTCACGCTAATTACCATCCTCGTATAATCGTCGCTCTCAAGCTTCTCCAGCGTGCCCGAATCAAGATACGCCGTTGGAATGGTGCCGCTGACGGTATCCACGTAGGAGACGATGTCCTTTACCTGCGAAATATCGTGAAGCTCTGTCGAAAGCTCGCTCTGCATCTGCCTATCATCCTTTGGAACCATCAACACATAAGTATCGCTTTTGCCGAAAACTTCCTCTATCGCCGCAACGTCGCTGCCCAGCTGAGTTTCGCTGCCGAAGATGTGCGAAGATCCATAATAGAAGCTGTTGCGGTTCGACGCCAGATAGCTCGGAACGATTGCAATTGCAAAAATCACCACGCATGGAATCATGACCTTGCACACGAATCTGCCGAAGCGGGTGAATGCTGGCATGAACGAGCGATGCCTCGTCTTCTCCACGAATTTATATGTCGACAAAATAAACACAGGCATAAAGATGAACACCGTAATCAAGCTGATTGCAATGCCCTTTGCCAGTGCCAATCCTAGGTCGGGACCGATTCCGAATCGCATCATGCAAAGTGCAAGAAATCCGATAACCGTCGTCAGTCCACTCGATAGAATCGAGGTCGTCGAGCCACAAAGCGCATCCACCATCGCCGCCTTTTCGTCAGGTTCCGCCAACTTACACTCAGCGAATCTATGAAGCAGGAACACTGAATAGTCGAGCGAAACCGCCAGTTGCAAGATGTTGCCCGCCGCGTTCGTCACGAAGGAAATCTCCCCGAAGATTAGATTGCTGCCCGAATTTATGATGACTGCAACACCGATTCCCACGAGCACAATCACAGGTTCCGCCCACGACGTCGTCGTCAATGCCAGAACAAACAAAGCAAAGGCCACACCGAATATCGCAATGATTGGAATCTCTGTAACCGTGGAAGTCGTTGCAACCGCAGTGGAAACCGCACTCCCCGACATCGCGTTTTCATCACCTATTATGTCGCGAATCGAATCGACAGTCTCTATTCTCTTGTCCTTATCAATCGTCACCGAAAACAGTGCCGTTCCAGCATCTCCGTCCTTATCTGCCATGTAATACGTTTCGAGCGTATCCTCGTCCATGAACTCCGTCGGCGTCGAGATGTCTTCGCTGTCGTCGAGCCATGTCACATCAGAAACCCCGTCCACCGCCTCGATTTTCGCCTTGTAGGCAAGCGCTTCCTGAATCGTCACATTCCTTACCATGACTCTTGCGTTCGGAATCCCGCCGTCGTACTCTGCCTCCATTTTGTCCAAGGCAACCGTCGACGGGCTATCTTCTGGCAAATAGTCGTTCATGTCGTAATTTACGGAGATAAAACTCCTCGCGCCAAGGCATATGATGAACAAAATTGCGAAAACGCATATTATACTCTTCTTGTGATTAACCACACACGTGTAAAATTTCCTCATTTACTCAGCCTTTCATTCCTGATCTTACTGGAAATTCTACAACTTCCGCCGCTCGCTCGCTACGGTCAACTTGCACACATTTGGGTAAATACGGACAAATGTGTATGATTTGATGGTCAAATGGGGAACAAATTCGCTTGCATGTTTTGATGGGCACTTGTATAATAAATGCAGTTAGGTTGAATCAGGAGGCGCTAAATGACACACGCAGAGGCAAATTTACAGACGAAAACGGCACTTGCCGCATCGCTAAAAAAGCTCATGGAGAAAAAACCGTTAAAAAAAATTACAGTCAGCGAAATCATCACCGACTGTAATGTGAATAGGAAAACATTCTATTATCATTTTGAGGACATCTACGCACTGCTCAAGTGGATGCTCGAGCAGGAAGCCATTGAAATTGCAAAGGAGTTCGATGTCCTTAGCGACTCCGACAAGCTGCTTGAGTTCGTCATCAGCTATGTCAAGGATAATTCGCATATCCTAAACTGTGCCTACGACAGCATCGGACGCGACGAACTAAAACGCTTCTTCTGTAACGACTTTGTCGCAATCGTTAGTCGTACGATTAGCCGCTGCGAGGAGCAAAATAGCATCCGAATTTCTGATGGATACCGAAAGTTCCTCACAGACTTTTTCACCGAGGCGATTGCTGGTATGCTCGTGTCTAGCTTCAAGACACAAAGCAGCATCGATGTCGAAGAAATTTCCGGCTATGTGCGAGCCCTAGTGCTAAGCCTGCCAGACATCCTCCGCCGCGGCTGCTAGGGCCAAACAAAATTTTCCCTCTTGGCAATAAGCCTTTTCACTTAAAAATCTATTTCGTTCTCACGAGATTCAAGGTCACTAAGATCTATCTCGTATATCATATTCTCTGGTGTCTGTGCAGGCTTCAGGAAAATGGACATATACCAAGGAAGATATGTGATGCCATCCTGCTTTTCCACATTACCACCGCACAGAACATATGCATTCTTGAATTTCCATTCGTCCACAGCGCGAACCTTGTTCAGTGCTGAGTGTTTCTTGTAATCCCTTCCCGACTTTACTTCAATCAAATCAATCTGCAAGCCATTTTGAATAACAAAATCAAGCTCGCCGTATTTCTTTGAGTCAAAATAATACAGCAGGAAACCATTTGCCTTTATCTGCTGAGCGATAATATTTTCGAGAATACTGCCCATATTAAGCCCAACATTGCCGTTTAGAATATCGAATTGGATGTTTTCCATGCACGCCGCACACAACAATCCCGTGTCATTCATATAGAGTTTGAACAAGCTGTGCTTTTCGTTTAGTCTTAACGGAGGCTGTGGCATGCTAACATTATAGCAAGCAAGTGCAACACCTGCATCTGTAAGCCATTTGAAACTATTTTCGTAACGATTCAGCCTCGCAGTCGATGTTAGCGATGACACGATAAACCTTCGGTTTTTGCTATCCAGTTGCGAAGGGATACTGTCAAAAATCGCCTTAATCTTTATTTTGTCATCGTTCCCAGCGTACTGAGCTATGTCAAGTCGATACTGCGCCAGAATCGAATTTTGGTAGCTGATTACCTTGCCTATGTCATGCGTGTCCACATAAATTTGGACAGCTTCCGGCATTCCACCGACCACGATATATGCATAGAAAAGCTTTTTCATAGTGTCGTGAACAGAGTCGCTAACTGGTCTCAGATTGCAGAGACAGTCATAAAGATACGAAAATGTCTGCTCTTGAACACCATTCGCAGCCGCAAACTCTTCGAAATCCATCGGATACATCTCGTGAATTTCTTCAAATCCCACTGGAAACGACGGAACATCCTGAAAATTTACACCCAACAGCGAGCCCGATTCCACATAATCAAATCTGCCATCCTCCACGAGAAACTTGATAGCACTTCTAACTTGCGGACATTTTTGAATTTCATCAAAGAAAATCAAAGTATTGCCTGGCTCCAGCGGTTTGCGTAGATATGCGGTCAAATTCGCAATAATCGTCTCGACGTCAAGCGATCCATTAAATATATCAACAGCCTTGGGGTCGGTAATAAAATTTATCTCCGCAAAATGCTTATAATTATTGCGTGCGAACTCACGAACAAGTGTCGTTTTGCCAATTTGCCTTGCCCCAATAATGCACAAAGCTTTTTTCTTTTCTTGAGCCTTCCAACTCATTAACTGCGAATACATTTTTCTTTCGAGCATTTCGTTCAACTCCTCTCATCACCCATTGTAACAAAATTCTCAAAAAAATCAAGTCGTTTGTAACAAAATTCGCAGTTTTTTCAGATGTTCTGTAACAAAATTCGTTACTTTACATATACTTTCTCAACGTATGGGCTGGTGGCGAGCTTGAGCATTGCGCCGTATTCTACGGTGAAGGATACGATGTCGCCAACCTTGTAGTCTCTATCCGCGTGGGTCAGGTCAAGAATCGTATGGTCTGAGGAGCCGCCCATGATCTCAATCTGCGGGTCAAGCGGGATCATTCCGCCTAAATCTGTATCCTGCTTGCCAACAGCGATAATCGCCCTCTTCATAATTCCTCTATCCTCGTAGTACGGCTTCTCGCCGAATGCGTCAACACCTACTTCTCCAATCGGAAGGGAAGGCTTCTCTTTCAGCTCCACAATCTGCGCCTCCAGCGTAAGCGTGTCGTGAACGCAGCCTGGTACTGTATCTCCGTATGCCGTGTCGTTTCCGAGCAGGAAGGATTCTCCGAGCCTGAGGTTGTTAATGCCTTCTGGAAGTCCTTCTTTCCAGATAAGGTAAATCGAGCTCGAATTTCCACCAGAAATCATGCTGAGCTTGATACCAAACTTGTCTTCTATCTTGCGAGCGATTGCAACGAGTCCACCGAGGTTATCCTGCTTAGGAATAATCGCACCGTAGCAAGTCAGGTTCACGCCCACTCCGTACAGGTTGATATTCTCCATAGTCAAAATCTCAGAAACTGCCTCGAAAATCAGCTCTTCCTTCTGGAAGAATATGCCTTCTCTAAGGTCTCCCATGTCAATCATCAAAAGGATGTTATGCTTAACTCCTGCCTTCTTTGCCTCTTCATTGAGGAGCCTAATCGTAGAAAGCTCCGAGTTAAAGCTGAGATCAACATACTTTACGACTTCGCTTACCTCGCAATGCATCGGGATTCTCAGGAGCACGGTCTTCTTGCCGTTTGTCCTTGCCTCATCCGCATATGTCTTGATGTTTGCGACGCGTGAATCCGCCATGAAATCAACTGCAGGGTGGCTAGCCACCATGTGAGCCATTTCCTTATCCGCGCAGAGACCCTTGGTTACGATCATAAGGCTCGCACCCGCATCTTCCTTCACAATCTTCGCGCAGGCGTTCAGATTGCCCTCTAACTTCTTCAAATCAACAACAAGTCTAGGATACATATTTCTCTCCTTTCTACGGCCTTTTCGAATCTTTATTTCGATATGGGCAATGCGTCCTGGTGCACGCCCAACACTCGCGATTACAGTTCGGGCGGCCATCAACTTCGCCGCAACCACGCATCACGTGCTGTGCATTGTCGTACTCATAAGCCCCAGAGCTACCATAGCCCGAGCCATTCTCACCTGCTGCAGTCCCTGCATTCTCAATCAGGTCTGCACCTTTCTTTACTGTGCGGTCACCGAGCAAAGCCTCCTTCTTGGCAGCCTCAACCTCTTCAGCTGTAGCACCACCGATTTTCTCCGCCAATGCTTCCTTGTAATCCGTGAGGTCGTAGCCCATAGCCTCCATCTCCTCAATGTGCTTCTGGGTCTCCTCATCCTTTGCCTTGCGAGCAGCAGAGAGCCTCTGCAGCTCCTCGATGAACGCGGCCTTGTTTACTACATGTTCGTTCTCCTTGAGCTCCATGTGGAGGCTCTTGCCAAGGAGCTTGATTGCACCCTGCCTATGCGTCTTTGACAGTACGCCAAGGGATGCCATAATGTAGTCATTGTCAACCAGAATTTTGACAGCTTCTGGCGGATAGAGCTTCATGCCCGTCTCGTTATCCTTCGGGACGAGTTCCATGATCTCTACCCTGTGCGGCAGTCTGGTAAGCGCACCGCCTGTGCCGATGATGTACTTGATCTGCGTGAGGTCCTTGCCCTCTGCCAGCGTCTGTCTGCCCGTCGGTCCGTATACGTATCTGATTGAGCCCGCGTGACGCTCCACAGCCCTGAGAACGGCTTCCTTGGTCAGCCTCTCGACAAGTTTGAACTCGTCTTCATTCTTCGGGATTGCCTTATATGTCTCAAGGGTCTTATCCAAGTCTATATGCAGCGATTCCTCGCATTCTTTTCTAAGTTTTTCTTCTCCGATGGATTCGATGACCTTCATGCGGTTTACATAAACGCCGAGGTCGCCTTCCACGGTTCTCTTTGCCTTTGGCTCGGGCGCTGTAAGGATTCTAGCAACAGCATCCGAGTCCTCCGTCACAGCGTGAACGTCAGTCGTTGCACCGCCTACGTCGATAGTCATGCAATCGCCGATGCAATCATACAGCAGCTTGGTGCACTCCATAACGGCACCTGGCGTCGGGATAATCGGCCCGTTAACCATGTCGCGCACATGCTCCATGCCAGGAGCCTTCGTGATGTTATCCTCAAACGCATCCTGAATGACCTTGCGGCACGGCTCGACATTGAGGGTGTCAATCTTCGGGTAAACGTTATCAACAAGATAGAGCCTCTGCCCGCTTTCCTCGTCAAAAATCAGCTTCATCTCCTCCTGATTCTCGACATTGCCCGCGTATACAATCGGAGTCTTAAGTCCCATCGCCCTGATCATCTCAGCGTTGTAAATGGCTGTGTCTCTCTCGCCGTAGTCCACGCCGCCCGCGATGAGAATCAGGTTTGGGTTGATTTCTTTGATCTTGGCTATGTCGCTCCTTCTGAGCCTGCCAACCGTGATATTGTGGATGATTCCGCCTGCGCCCAGAGCCGCCTCGCGAGCCGCCTTGGCAGTCATGTCATATACGAGCCCGTGCACGGTCATCTTGAGTCCGCCCGCAGCAGAAGATGTAGCGAGCATCTCGTCGTATTCGAGGCTATCTATCCCCATTTTCTGACAAAGATTGTCGATCGCGCCTTGAAGGCCTATGCGAACATCGCCCTCCAGCACGGAAGTCGGTGCCTGACCCTGCGCCCAAAACTCTGGGTCATCCCCATCCAAATTTCTAAACGCATTCACAACCGTCGTCGTCGAGCCGATTTCTGCTACCAAAACATCTACTTTCATATATGTCATCCTTTCCTGTTTTCTAAAAAGGGACTTGAGCAAGCAGCCCAAGCCCCTAATCGTTTTTCTTCTTTATAATTTGGCACGTGTAAGATTTTTCTAACTTCTAGCCATCAAAATCTTACCACAGTTTCCGAAGAAAATCTAGTCCTGCTTGAGGTCTTCAGGTCTGAAGCCGTGAGGAACTTCGCCTCTTCTTCTCTGTCTTTCCTGAGCGAGGAATGTAGCAACGTCGATACCGTGGGAGTTTCTGCCGAAGCCCATGTCGATACCAGTCTTTACTGCCTCTTCAGGGATAACCTGAGTACCACCAGCGCAGATGATAACCTTGTCACGGATACCCTTTTCTACGCAGAGCTCGTGGATTCTCTTCATGTTCTTATAGTGAACGTTGTCGTGAGAGATAATCGTGGAAGCCAGGATAGCCTGAGCGTTTTCCTCGATGCAAGCGTCAACGATCTTCTCAACTGGAACGGATGTGCCAAGGTATACGCACTCGATACCCCACTTCTCGATTCCGCCGTGCTTGATGTTGATGATTTCTCTCATACCTACGGAGTGCTCGTCGTCGCCGACTGTTCCGCAAACAACCTTCATGTGCTCGTGTCCTTCGAACTCTTCGTAGAGCTCCTTGTCGCTCATGATGTATGGTTCAGGTGGAACTTCCAGAGTAGTCAGGTCGATATCAAAGTCAACTCTGCCCTTGAGCTCGATTCTAGTACCCTCTGCCTCCTGCATAACTTCTGCGGAGATAACTTCTGGGTCAACCAAGCCGAGCTTCTTGCCGAGTTCAACAGCTGCAGCCTCAGCAACTCTCTTGTTAGTTGGAAGCATCATAGTCAGCATGATAACTCTGTCGCCGCACCATTCAACTTCTGGAGTGATGCATTCGCCAGTTCTGTACTTAGCAACCTTCTCGAGTCTTCTGTTTACGCAATCCTCTTCGTCAAGTTCGTCGATGTAAACGATCTTGCTTCTATCTTCGAATGTACATCCGCCGATGAGTGCTGCTGGATCAGCTGGATCGCCACCGTACTGCTCTACGTTGTTGTAGCCGTAGTGAGCAGTTACAGGAGCCATGTAGTCTTCGTCTCTCTCAAAGATGAAGCCAGCACCGAAGCCGCCGTCAATCTTACGAGCGATACCGTCGCCGTTTCTCTCAGGATACTTGCCGGAGTCTACGAAGAAGCCTTCCTGTACAGCGTTGAAATATCCGCCAACTTCGAGGATTTCTTCTACATATAATACTGCTCTTTCCTTGAGCTCTCTTGCGTTCTCTCTGAGCGGTCCGTCCTTCTTCAGCTCAACCATTTCCATGAGGCCGTCAAGTCCGATGAGCGTCTGCTTAGCTGTATCGGTAGCTTCGATGTTGTAGATGTGCCAAGGAACGTTTCTGCCCTCGTCCGGTGTGATTGTGGACTGGATATCAGCGCTAGTCAGCTTGGAAATGAACATGTTCATTACGTGAGTTACTGTAGCTTCACGAGCGGAGGACTGGATGTACTTAGTGTTCATCTGTGCTCTCATCTTGTATCTGCCGCAGAAATCTCTAAGAGCTACTGCATAAGGAAGGTCCATATACATGCAAGGTGCAGGTGTAGCTGTTGGAGGTACTGTGGAAAGCGAGATGTTCTCAGGCTTGATACCAACTCTTTCTGAGAAGTAGGAGTTGATAGCGTGCTGAACGATGAGCTCAGGCATTACCTTCCATGCGTCTCTTGCAGTTGCGTTTGCGTTGTGCGCACCGTCGATCTGGAGCATGCCAGACCAAGCCATAACTTTCTTGGATTCGCAAGCGTCTACGAAGGATCTTACCATGTTAACGTCTCTGTAAAGTACGTTGTACTGTGGGTCCTGGTGAGCGCCGTTGATGCCCTCTTCTGCGAACATTACAGCGATATCAGGTCCAGCAACGCCGGAGATGTATGAATGGTAGTTGATTGGACGACCAACTTCATCCTCGATGAGGTCGATAGCCTTTCTCTGTGCTCTAACTTGCTTACGAGTGATAGGAACGCCGCCGATACCCTGCGGAGTACCTTCCATCAGTCCGTCGATGTGGGACTGACCCATGTGTCTGATTACCATCAGGTGGTCAGCACCATGCCAAGCAGCCATTCTCATTCTTCTGATGTCGTCTTCGAATCTACCAGAAGCAATCTCAGTTGTGATTGTCTGCATAGGCTGCGGGTCGATATTTTCCAGGAATTTTGCTGGAGGAAGCGGAACGGAGTTCTTCAGGCTCTTGGAAATCTCGTGGAATTCGAACTGTCCAAGGTGCTGATCTTCTGCTCTTTCTCTCCAAACCCATTCTCTTCTTCTCGGTTCGTATTTGTCAAGGTCTTTAAGTAATTCAACAACGTCTAATTTTTCGTTTGGCTTCAAAATCATCTTACTTACCTCCCTTGAATGCTGCTACAACTTTATCCCAGCCTTCGCCCTTTGCGAGCTTGATGGAGGCATCGCGGATAGAGATGTCTTCTAATTTCGATAACTTGTAAACGCAGTGTCCTGCGCCTTTGCCCATGAGGCCGTGATCCATGCAGTGGTTTACGATAGGCATGCAATCAAGCGATGATACGCCCATTCTAAGTAAAACCGCACGCTCTACGGACGGGGTCGTGTTCTTGTAGCCGAGCTCCAGAAGCGGTTCGTCAACCTTTGCGATTAACTCCCAGAATCTGTTGTAAAGCTCTTCGTCAGTAAGGTTAGCAAGGTGCTGTCTTCTTACCGCAAAATCGTCTTCTCTTTTCATCCTTTTTT
>CAVEOR010000019.1:14056-15385 GCA_963617285.1 Anaerovoracaceae bacterium
TTCTTGTCTTCCTTGATGAGATCTCTGAAGTCGCCCATGATTGCGTGCGGTACAGGGATATCGATCATAGTCTTAAGACCAGGGTCTGCGTTGATGCAGTGCGGGATGCAGTTCATGATCATTGCCATTGTGCCGATGCCGCCTTCGATTTCTGGAGTGTTAACCATGTTTACTGGAGGTACGGAGTCAAGGATTACATAGTCACCAGTGTGTACGCCAACCTGCTCTGGTTCGATCTGCTGAGGGTGATCCATATCGATCTTTCTCTCGCCGTCAATGTTAACCCAACCCTTCATAGCTACGCCAGCAACCTGACCAGCAGCTGCGAATCCGTAAGGGGACTTTCTGTCAACGTCTGTTACGATAGGCTCCATGTCCTGACCGAAGTCTTCCCACTTCCAGCCGAGTGCGTCGCACATCATCATTGTGGATTCAGCGAAACCAACGTGTCCAGCCATTGTGCCGTTTGCCTTTCTCTCGTTGAACTCTTCAACGGAGATGCCGATGCCCTGTTCTTCCATAACTGCAGGTCCGAATGGTGACAAGGAGTTAACTCTTCTGGAAGTGATGTGGTTAACTTCTTCGCAAGCAGCAGTCCAAAGAATTACCAGAAGGTCCATGATGAGACCAGGGTTGATACCAGTACCCATTACAGATACGCCGTTCTTCTTTGCTACTTCATCAAGCTTCTTTGCGAGTTCTGGCTCCTGAGCCTGTGGGTATGCCATTTCCTCTGCGGAAGTGATAACGTTCATACCTCTTTCCATTACGAAAACTAACTTGTCATATACATCTTTTGTGAAAGAATTCGTGCAAACTACTACGATATCAGCTGCGCCTTCCTTGATAACTTCCTCTGGAGTACCAACGATTACGTCTTCTCTGTCGCCGCGAACGATTCCAGGAACTACATCATAAAGGCTCTTGCCAATCTTGTCGCCGATGTCGATAGCGCCAACGATGTCTACGCCCTTTTTCTTAACGAGCATCTTGCCGATGCCGCCGCCCATAGCACCAAGTCCCCAAAGAATAACTTTTACATTTTTCATTTTACTCTTCTCCTTTTTTCAATAAAATCTGTACTGTGAAATGGTTTAATAAATGCATACACCATGACAGCCCGCCGCCTGTTCGGAAGCCACTGCCACGGCTGATTCAACTTATGTTAACGATATATTAAGCAAGTCCCGTGCCACTTTCCCGCCCAATCTTGTATACTTGCTCCGCCCGTCTTGCACTAACAAAAAAACACGCATTTTCAGCGTGTTTCTCAATTAAAGCATTTTGTATACACTCACTCATCCGACTCGCGGCTTCCAACAAAACCCA
>CAVEOR010000020.1:0-554 GCA_963617285.1 Anaerovoracaceae bacterium
ATGCGGTAATCGAGGCTTGCCCGAAGCTCAAATATATATCAGTAGCGTTTGTTGGCATTGACCATGTTGGTAAGAAAACTTGCAGGGCGCGGAACATCCCAGTTTCGAATGCGGCGGGATATTGCAACGATGCGGTTGCGGAGCTTGCACTCGGGCTTACGCTTGACTGTCTAAGAAATGTGAGCGGATGCAACAGCGTAATCAGAGAAGGTGGAAGCAAGGCTGGGCTCGTAGGACACGAACTCCACGGCAAGACCGTTGGAATTATCGGCACAGGCGGCATAGGCTGCACGACCGCAAAGCTGTTCAAAGCATTCGGTTGCAGGGTGCTCGGCTATAGCAGACACGAGCGCGAAGAGGCAAAGGCGATCGGTGTGGAATACAGACCTCTCGACGAGCTCCTCGCGGAGAGCGACATCGTTTCTGTGCACACACCTTTGACGGATGCAACGAAGTCGCTCATCGATGCGAAGAAACTCGCATTGATGAAGGACACGGCGATTTTGATAAACACAGCGAGAGGACCGGTTGTTGACCAGGATGCGCTCGCGGAG
>CAVEOR010000020.1:564-7057 GCA_963617285.1 Anaerovoracaceae bacterium
CCGCTCGCCCAGGACCACGTCATCCTCACCGCCAAGAACGTCGTTTGCACTCCGCATGTCGGATTCGCAACGAAGGAATCTATCGACAGGCGCGCTGCAATCGTTTTCGAGAACATCCATACATTCTTGGCAGGCAACCCGCAGAATGTGATGAGCCTCGAGTAAGTTGAATATGTCTATACAGATAAATGGGGGCTGATTTAACATCGGATGTTGAATCAGCCCTAATTTTTTCGGCTTGGATTTATGGTAGCAGCTTGCGGAGGCGGGTGACGAGGAGGGTGGCGGCGGCGATTTTGAGGGCGTCGCAGGGGATGAACGGGATGACGCACAGGGCCAGAGCCGCCCAGATGGTGGTCTGCATCAGGTGGGCGTACCAGAGGGTGCCGAGGGCGTAGCAGGCGGCGACGCCGAGCAGCATGAAAAATGCAAGGTGAAGCGCCTGTTGCTTGGGTGCCTTGGAGATTGACGTGGCACCGATACCTGCGATAGCTGCGCAGAGGATGTAGCCGACTATGTAGCCTCCAGTTGGACCTGCAAGCGTACCGAGGCCTGAGCCGAAGCCTGCGAATACTGGTATACCTATGGCTCCGAGCAGGATGTAGATGAGTATGCTGAGGGAGCCGTACTTGCTTCCGAGACAGCCGCCCGCGAGCAGAACGCCGAGCACCGCAAGGTTAATCGGCACCTGAGTGAACGGCAGCGGTACTGTGATCCACGAGCAGATGGTTACGACTGCTGCGAATATGCCTGTGAGTACGAGCATATAGACATTATTCTTATTTTCTTTTGATCCGATTGAATTAATCATTGAGTTTTCCTTCCGATTTTACACACAATTTTATTTTAAATTCGTAAGTCGCCAAGTGCTGTAAGTACAATCGACACCCGCAAGAACAGACCCACTACGCTTTCCGCACCGTAATTTCCCCCGAGGTCAGCGTGCGCATCTCCCTCGAGAGGCGGCCTTCCAAGAACTCGACCACCAGACCGCCGTTTTCGTCGATGTCGATTGCACGGGCGCGGATGCCGTCGTGCAGGCGTTCATCCGTGCGCCCGATTTCGCGGGCGATTGCAGGGTTATAAATTAGAATTTGCTCGCCTATGATGAACGAACGCCTTTTATAATCTCGCAGGATTGCCTGCTGGTCGAAGTTGTCAATCATATCGAAGAACTGGTTGCAGAAGGCGGCAATCAGGGCGTTCCTAGTGAAGCCCGAGCGGGCGCATCCCGCACCTGCGCCTGCCTCACCAGAAGCAGCGTCGGCCCCTGGGCGGCTCGCGCTCTGAGCATTGGGGCGAGCCGCCCCGCCCGCCTCGAGGCACGTCGCCACATCCTGAATCTCCTCCGGCATGTCGCAGGCGAAGCAGTTCACGCCGACGCCGACTATGATCTTCTGAATCTTGCCGGACTCGAAATTGCTCTCGGCCTCCGTGAGGATGCCAGCAAGTTTCTTACCATTTAGATATATGTCGTTAACCCACTTGATCTTTGGGATGAGTCCCGTGACATCCTCGATGGCTCGGCACATGGCGACGGCGGAGAGCGTCGTGACGAAGAGCGACTTGTCGAGGTCGAAGTGCGGCTCGAAGGCGAGGCTCATGTATATGCCCTTCTCCGCTGGGGAGTAAAAGCTTCTGCCGAGCCTGCCGCGGCCCGCCGTTTGCTCAGAAGCTATGATCAGGTGCGGGCCGCCCGCCACATCGAGCCCTTTCGCATAGTTATTCGTGGAATCTATCTTCTCGAAGACGTGGATATTGCACGGGTGCGCAATTTCGCTTGCCAGCACGTCGCGGCTGATGATGTCGCGGTCGGCGGCGAGCCTGTAGCCAACGCCCGCGCGGCTCTCAACTTCGAAGCCCTGTTCCTTGAGCGAGTTCGCAGCCTTCCAAATCGAGTTTCTGGAGATCCCGAGCCGCTCGGCGATTTCCTGCCCCGAGTAGAAGGCACCAGGGTTTTCGCTCAGCAATGATAGCAATTCTGTTTTCGTCGACATATCGCACGTCCTTTCTTTTTTACAATCTGTTTTACAGTATACCGCACCAGCAAATCGCTGTCAACCTATAAATTTTATTGGGTGACAAGTGCCGCCCGCGGTTCATTCGCCCGCTATCTTTGCCCGAATCCGCGCTAAATTCTTGCTCAAACACAGCTTTTCACAAGGATTTCACTTTAATTTGCACGCAAATGATGTTATACTGTCTGTAGGTCTTTACAAAAGGGCTTATTTTGTGATGTTTTTTTAAGAAGAAAGAGGGAAAAATTAAAAGTATGAGTAAAATCATTGCAATCGTTATTTGCTTAGCCTTCTCGGCGTACTTTTCTGCGTCGGAAACGGCGTTCACATCCGTCAACCGGATCAGGATTAAGAACTTGGCAAACGATGGTGACAAGAAAGCAAGACGCGTGCTGGAACTTTCGGAGCGCTACGACGACTTACTTTCGACAATTTTGGTAGGAAATAATATAGTAAATATCGCGACATCATCTCTTGCGACGGTGCTTTTCATCGAGATGTACCCAGTCTACGGAGCGACGATTTCGACGATAGTTGTGACGATCATAGTCCTGATTTTCGGTGAAATCTCGCCGAAGAGCCTGGCAAAGGAGAGCCCAGAGAAGGTTGCGATGGCATCCGCTCCGTTCCTAAAGGTAATCATGCTCATCCTGACGCCGATTAACTGGCTCTTCAAAGGATGGAAGAAACTCCTGGCACTGGTATTTCACACGGACGAGACGAAGCCAATCACCGAGGACGAGCTTTTGACAATCGTCGAGGAAGCCGAGACAGAGGGCGGAATCGACAATGAGCAGAGCGAGCTCATCCAGAACGCAATCGAGTTCAACGACCTCGAGGCTTGGGACGTGCTCACACCGCGAGTTGACATCAAGGCAGCGGAGGTTGACGCACCGCTCGACGAGATAGAGGAACTCTTCCTGTCGACGGGATTCTCCAGACTTCCGATTTACGAGGACAATTTAGACAGTATCGTGGGCGTCCTGAACCAAAAGGATTTCCACAATTATATAAAGAGCAAGGGCGCGCCGGTTTCCGAGTACGTCAAGCCGGTAATTTTCGTGGCTGGTTCGATGAAGATCTTCCAGCTGCTTAAGAAACTTCAGGCAGCGAAGACGCACATTGCGATTATCGTCGACGAGTACGGCGGAACCTCGGGTCTGGTCACTATGGAGGATATCATCGAAGAACTGGTCGGAGAAATCTACGACGAGCATGACGCGGTGGCACTTCAGGATATCGTTCAGCAGCAGGACGGCTCATATCGCGTGCTTTGCGGGACGAACCTCGACAAGATGTTTGACTACTTCGATGTTGAAGAGGAAATCGACGCAACGACGGTCAACGGCTGGGTTGTGCTGGCACTCGACAATTTGCCGAAGGTCGGCGACAGCTTTGTCTATGAGGCAGACTACAAGAAATTCGACGTGCGCGTAACCAAGGCGGACGAGCGAAAAGCTTTAGAAATCAATATGTTCGTGACGGAACTTCCGCGCGACGAATAAAATAGAAAGGGGAAAACTTAATGGGTTTAATGGAAAAAGTCTTTGGCGACCTTAACGCCAAGGAAGTCAAAAAAATCGACAAAATCGCGGACAAAGTCATGGCTCTCGACAGCCAGATGGCCGCGCTTACAGATGAGGAGCTCAAGGCGAAGACGCCAGAGTTCAAGGAGAGAATCGCAAACGGCGAGACGCTCGACGACCTGCTCCCAGAGGCATTCGCAGTATGTAGAGAAGCAGCGGCAAGAAGCGTCGGCATGAAGCACTTCAAGGTTCAGGTAATCGGCGGCATCGCGCTCCACCAGGGCAGAATCGCCGAGATGAAGACAGGTGAAGGTAAGACGCTCGTTGCAACGCTCCCGGCATATCTTAACGCACTGGAAGGCAAGGGCGTTCACGTTATCACGGTCAACGACTACCTGGCAAAGCGTGACGCTGAGTGGATGGGCAAGATCTACACATTCCTCGGTCTGACAGTCGGCTGTGTTATCCACGGGATCAGCGACAAGACGAGAAAAGCTGCATATAGAGCCGACATCACATACGGCACGAACAACGAATTCGGCTTTGACTATCTGAGAGACAACATGGTCATTTACTCGGAGCAGCTCACGCAGCGCGACCTCAACTACGCGATCATCGACGAGGTCGACTCAATCCTCATCGATGAGGCGAGAACACCGCTCATCATTTCCGGTCAAGGCGATGATTCCACCGACCTTTATCGTATCGCAAACAAGTTCGTCAACACTCTCCGCGAGGGCGAGGATGCGGACTATACAATAGAAGAAAAGGAAAAGCGCGTCAGCCTCACAGACGTGGGCGTAACGAAGGCAGAAAAATTCTTCAACATTGACAACTTTGGTGACCCTGAGAACATGGAAATCAACCACCACGTTGTTGAAGCCCTCAAGGCGAAGGCAATCATGAAGAGGGACGTTGACTATATCGTCAAGGACGGCGAAATCGTAATCGTCGACGAGTTCACCGGTCGTCTCATGTTCGGTAGACGCTACAGCAACGGTCTGCACCAGGCAATCGAGGCAAAGGAAGGAGTGCTCGTTCGCTCCGAGTCAAAGACGCTCGCAACTATCACGCTGCAGAACTACTTCAGAATGTATAACAAGCTTGCCGGCATGACTGGTACAGCCAAGACCGAGGAAGACGAATTCCGCGAGATTTATAACATGGACGTTGTTGTAATTCCAACGAATAAGCCGGTTATCAGAGAGGACCTCGACGACGCAATCTTTGCCAAGGAGCCAGCAAAGTTCCACGCAATCGCAGACAGAATCGCAGAGGTTCACGCAACTGGACAACCAGTTCTGGTTGGTACAATTTCTATCGAAAATTCCGAAAAAATCAGCGAGATGCTGAAAAAGCGCGGAGTCAAGCACAATGTCCTCAACGCCAAGCAGCACGAGAAGGAAGCGGAAATCGTTTCCGAAGCTGGTCGTCTGGGTGCGGTAACAATCGCGACCAACATGGCTGGCCGTGGTACCGACATCATCCTGGGCGGCAACCCAGAGTTCGAGGCAAAGCGCGAGATGAAGAACAAAGGCTACACGGAGGAGCAGATTTCCTTCGCGACAAGCTTTGTTTCTAGCGATGACCCTGAGCTCCTCGAGGCAAGAAAAGTCTTCGGCGAGCTTCACGACAAGTTCAAGGCAGAGAGATCCGAGGAGCAGCAGAAGGTTAGAGAGCTCGGCGGACTTTGCATCATAGGTACAGAAAGACACGAGTCAAGGCGTATCGATAACCAGCTCCGAGGCCGTTCCGGTCGTCAGGGAGACCCTGGTCAGACTCAGTTCTATATTTCGCTTGAAGACGACCTGATGAGACTCTTCGGCGGCGAGAGAATCCAGGGCGTGATGAACAAGTTCGGTATGCAAGAAGAAGCACTCGCAGCAGGCATGCTTTCTCGCACAATTGAGGGCGCTCAGAAGAAGGTCGAGAGCCGCAACTTCGAAATCAGAAAATACGTTTTGCAATACGACAACGTCATGAACAAGCAGAGAGAGGTTATTTACGACCAGAGAAGAAGAGTTTTGTTCGGTGATGACGTTAAGCAATATATCCTCGAGATGATGGATGACCTCATCCACGGTATCGTTGAGCCGATAACCATCGGAAGCAAGTTTGCTGAGGAATGGGACTTCGAGCTGATGAACAAGAACCTCAGAAGACTTACGGATAGATTCCCTGGCATGAAGTACGACGAAGAAGGTATCGCAGCGCTCACACCTGAGAAGCTTGAAGAGGATGTAGTCGACCAGTTCCACGCTATGTTCGACGCGAAGGAAGCAGAAATCGGCGAGCAGATGAAGGAAGTCGAGAAAATGGTTCTCCTCAGAGTTGTCGACAACCGCTGGATGGATCACATCGACGCGATGGACGACCTCAAGCAAGGTATCGGCCTGCGCTCGCTCGGCCACATCGACCCAGCCATCGCATACGGCAACGAGGGCTTCGATATGTTCGAGGAAATGATCGGCGACATCAAGGAAGAGACCGTAAGGTACTGCTTCGGCGTTACTGTTAACACAGGCACAGCTCGTAAGCAGGTTATCTCCGGCGGACAGAACAAGAAGGAAGACTTCGATTCCGCAAGCGCAGCGCCTCGTCAGCAGGCACCAGCAGGCGGCGTGGGCGGACAGATGCCACAGGCAGCTCCGAAGCCTCAGGATGCTCGCAAGCCGGAGACATTCCGCAGAGAGCAGCCGAAGGTCGGCAGAAACGACCCGTGTCCATGCGGCAGCGGCAAGAAGTACAAGAATTGCTGCATGAACAAGGACCTCGAGCAGTAAGCGAGGCAAGCAAGTGTATGCTCGGATTGCATAGGGCGCAGAGGATAAAAGATAAAAGCACGCTATTATTTCACATAGTGTGCTTTTTTTGTGCTCAAAATTTGGCGACCATAAATGAGCTTTTTTCTCAAAAATGAGCGTTTTAATGTAAATGAAAATATAGTAT
>CAVEOR010000020.1:7067-13847 GCA_963617285.1 Anaerovoracaceae bacterium
GCGGCAGCGGCAAGAAGTACAAGAACTGTTGCATGAACAAGGACTTAGAACAGTAGGCACTGCAGCGCGGTCTGCATCAGGAAATTGCAGGCACGCTGGGCACGCAAAAGTGCGCAAAAATCGAATAGATTACCACGAAATGCAGTCTATGGAAATGGGCTGCATTTTTCTTACAGTTTGGAAAATCAAGGGAGGAAAAACGCAAAAATTTTCGGGCAAAATCGAAAATATTCGAGGCAATTATAGAAAATCGTGATTCAAACCAGCTGGGAAATATGGTAGAATAGAACTGGAAAAAATGTAAACTGAGAAGGTGAGAAAAGGAGGCGTGTGCGCATGAAAGGTTTTAAGATTCGATCAAAAAAGGTGATGAGTATATTGATGTCGGCTTTGCTGATATTTTGCTTGGCACCAGCGAATATAGCACCTGCGGATGCGGTGGAAACTTCGAGCGAAAATTCGATAGGCGCATCAAGCGGGCTTTCGGCTGTGTACAGGACGCAGGCGGAGATCAGCAAGGTGCTTGAGGCGGTTTGGAATCTCGATTATGCCGCAGAATACAGCGTGGATCCGCAGACGAGTGCGCCGTACAGCGCAGGCAAGCTTGCGGACAAGACGCAGGAGAATGCGCTGGCTTTTCTCAATGCGATTAGATACGTTGCGGGGCTTGATTCTAGCGTTCAGCTGAAGGACGAATATTGCACCTATGCGCAGGCATGCGCTTTGCTGAACAATGTGAACGGTAAGTTAGACCACTATCCGACGAGGCCGGACGGTATGGACGACACGTTGTATAACACGGGATATCTCGGCGCGAACAAGGGCAACCTCGTCATGGGCACGAAGAACTTCCGCAGGATGCTGCTTTTGCTGGTGGATGACCAGGGAGTTTCGACGCTCGGCCACAGAAGGTGGATTCTGTTCCCAGGAATGCAGTACACGGGTTTCGGCATGGTCGGCAATTACAGCTCGATGTATGCGCACGATAATTTCACGGCGCAGAGCTCGAAGGCGGACCCTGGCGTGGTTTGGCCAGCGCAGAATATGCCACTTGAACTTTGGGAGGACGGCGCTACTTGGTCGGCTTCGTTTGGAAGGACCCTCGACAGGGAAAACGTGACCGTGAGCATCACCAATAACAACGGAAGCGAGACATGGGAGATTGCAGGCGCTGGCGGCGATGGTACGCTGAAGGTTTCCAATGAGAACTACGGGCAGGCTGGATGCGTCATGTTCACGCCGAAGTCGATTCAGTGCAAGGCGGGCGAATCCTACCATATTATAATAAAGGAAAATTCCAGCTTGTTGGCGGAGTATGATGTTAACTTCTTCAATGCGCTGGCGACCGACAAGACCGACGGCTCTGGTTCGGACGCAGGTTCGGGCACGGACACGGGCAAAGACAGTGACGATAGCGAGGATGCTGACAATCCGACCGCGACTGCGGATGAGATTGCTATGCTGAAGACGATTGGGGTTAGTGACCTTGCGCGTGAGAGTGCGATGAATTTCTATACTTCGAAGTTCTTCGGCGTTTACTTCTCATGGAGCGGTACGGAGCTGGATAGTTCGAGTGGCGCGACGGGTTCGACTGGTTCGGCTAAGAAATTCGGCACGGATGAATACAATTACTATTTGAATGGAAAGTTCATCGGATATACGACGATTGACGATTTTGATGAGAGCGAGAACAAGTTCGTCATCCACCTCGATTCGGATTACGAAAATCTGAAGAGGGGACGCGGCTATACTCTGACGGTGGAGCCGGATTTCTGGGTGAACAAGACGCACGTGAAGGGTGCGGCGACGGACATCAAGTTCGCAACGAAGCCTTACAAGGTGACTGGAATGACGGTCAAGGCGGCCTCTGGCAAGTCAGCCTCTGGCAAGGCTATCGTAAAGTGGGACAAGAAGACGGGCAGCGGCTACCAGGTTCAGATTGCGACGAATTCGACATTTACGAAGGGCAAGAAGACGTATAAGATTACGAATAGCAGCACGCTAAAGAAGACGATTTCTGGTCTGAAGGCGGGCAAGAAATATTACGTTCGCGTTCGGGCGTACAAGACATATGGCAACACGGCCTATGGAAGCTGGTCGAATATTCGGTCAGTACGCATCTAGACGAAAAGGCACAGGACTGGATTTCCAACCTGTGCCTTTGATTTTTTTAGCGTGTGGTTCGGCCTCAAGAAGCCGAACCCGTGGATTATATTACAGCAAGCGCTTGTCGCATTTCTTGACTAGGTATGTGCCGAGGCTTTGGAAAACCTGTACCATGATGATGAGCAGAATTACTGCGAGTATCATGACGAGGGTCTTGTAGCGGTAGTAGCCGTAGTTGATGGCAATCTTGCCGAGGCCGCCGCCGCCGATGATTCCGCTCATTGCGGAGTAGCCGAGGATTGTCGTGATTGCAATCGTCGCGTTGGAAAGAAGCGACGGTACGCTTTCCGGAATGAGCACCTTTGTGATAACCTGGAAAGGTGATGCTCCCATGCTCTGTGCAGCCTCGATGATGTTCGGGCTGACTTCCCTGAGGCTCGATTCTACGAGACGAGCGATGAATGGGAACGAAGCGATAACCAGAGGCACTATCGATGCGACCGTTCCGACTGGCGTTCCGACGATCAAACGAGTGAGCGGAATTACCATGATCATGAGGATCAGGAACGGAATCGAACGAAGCAGGTTAATCACGATGTCAAGGATTGCCATGAGCCAGCGCGGGAGCGGAAGGATTCCGTCCTTGCTGCCGACCGTAACCAGTACGCCGAGCGGAAGTCCGATTATGGAGGCAAATGCTGTGGAAAGTACCGTTACGTAAAGCGTTTCCCAGAATGCGAGGGGGAATTCGTTTACAAGAATCTTGAGCGCTTCTTGCACTGTTTCTGAAGCCATTATGCTATCGAACATCTTCTTCCACCTCCTCTAAGATTATGCTACCTGCCTTCTCGAGGTAGTCCTTTGCTTCTTGTATTTCTTTGTCACTGCCAGATATTCCGAGCAGCATGTTGCCGTAAGCCTTGCCACCGATGGTCTTGGTGTTCGCCGACAAAATATTTGCCTGCACACCTTTTTCGAGGGCGAGCTTGGCAATCATAGGAGTATTCGTAGCTCCTTCACCGTTGAATACGAGTCTGATTTTGCGCTCGCCAGCAACCGGTGAGAGCGTCTCTACAACGCCATCTGGGAATACGAGCTTCCTTGCGGCAGCCGACTTCGGTCTGCTGAACACATCGGAAACCAGACCTTCTTCCACCACGCTGCCGTGGTCGAGAATTGCAACCTTGTTGCAGATTTCCTCAACTACGCTCATCTGGTGAGTGATTATGATGACTGTGATTCCGAGCTTGGCGTTGATGTCCTTTATCAAAGAAAGAACGGAGTGCGTCGTGTTCGGGTCAAGTGCGGATGTTGCCTCATCGCAGAGCAAAATCTTCGGATCCGTTGCAAGTGCACGGGCGATAGCGATTCTCTGCTGCTGGCCACCGGAAAGCTGTGAAGGATATGCTTCGGCCTTATCCGGGAGACCTACGAGTTCGAGAAGCTCCATCGCGCGCTTGCGAGCGTCTTCTTTCTTGACGCCTGCGAGTTCAAGCGGGAAGCAGATGTTCTTGATGCATGTGCGCTGTGCGAGCAGGTTGAAGCTCTGGAAAATCATCGTTACATTTCTGCGGATTTTTCTGAGCTCGACCTCCGAGAGCGATCCAAGGTCGCAGCCGTCGATGATGACTTGGCCTTCCGTCGGACGTTCAAGCATGTTGATGCAGCGAACGAGCGTACTCTTGCCGGCGCCGCTCATACCGATGATGCCGTAGATATCGCCGTCTTCGATGTTCAGATTGACATTCTTCAGGGCTTCGACCGTGCCGTCACCGCTTTGGAATGTTTTTGATAGGTTCTTAATTTCGATCATTATTTTTCTCCAAATTAGCAAACCGGCCGGCTGAAGACAACCGACCGGAGTTTTTATCAGTACGTCAACCCTAACATTATAATATATTTTTTCGTTGGCGTCTATATCTTATTTGCTTCTATTTGAGCGCGTCGAGAGTAGTCTGCTTGCCGCCATACAGTCCCATTGGTTCTACGTGGATAGCTGCTACGGAAACTACGTCTGTGCCGTTCTCTGCGTTGAAGTCCTCAAGGTAAGGAAGGTGCTGGAAGTAGTTAGCATCTACGTCGCCGCTGTCTACTACGTTGTTAGGCTGTACATAGTCTGTGAATTCGATGATTTCAAGTTCTACGTTCTTCTCTGCAAGGATTTCCTTTGCTACCTGGAGAATCTCTGCGTGTGGTGTAGGGGAAGCTGCAACTGTGATAGTCTGGCCTGCGAGTGCGTCGTAGTCAACTGTGTCGTCATAGCCTGTTCCTGGGTTGTCAACTGTGCTTACAACTGCGCCTGCATATTCGCTTGTGATGAAGTCTGCAACCTGCTGGGATTCAAGTGCTGCCTTGAGTGCCTTGACCTTGTCTGTCTCTTCGTTGCCTGCCTTAACTGCGAGGATGTTGGAGTATGCAGAGTAGGAACCTTCGATTGCAAGTGAATCTTCTGATGGGTTGAGGTCTGCGTCAAGTGCGTAGTTGGAGTTGATTACCGCATAGTCAACGTCCTGAAGGATTGTAGGAAGCTGAGCTGCTTCAACTTCTTGGAATGTGATGTTGTGCGGATTGTCAACGATGTCGCTTACTGTAGCAGTGATGCCAGCGTTTTCGTCAAGGGTGATGATGCCTTCTGCTTCGAGGAGAAGAAGTGCACGAGCTTCGTTAGTTGTGTCGTTTGGAACTGCGATTTCGATTGACTCGTCAGATGATGAGCTGCCGCAGCCTGTGAATGAGAGTGTGAGTGTGAATGCGAGTACGAGCACGAGTGCTACTGATAAGATTTTTTTCATTTTGGTTTCCTCCGTTTTTCTTTGTCTTGTTTGTTTTGAGTTTTGATTTTTTTGAAAAAGTCTTTTGAAATTGATCCGTAACTTCTGTCAGGATGCTTGCTCTAAAAGTTTGAGTGCTCTGAATAAAAAAGAGAGCCCAGTCAAATGAGCTCTCCTAAATATCCGTTACATATTGAAAACGATTTTACTTGATGGTGGAAAGCACATCTGAATCAGTTGTATTGCAAAACATGCACATGCTGCACATGCACATCCCCATCATCATCATTTCTCTGGTAAGTCCTGCAAACTTCTTCATGGTGCGTTCTCCTTTCCTCAAGAGTCGTTTCAAATTGATTTAATCCAATTCGATTTCAAAATTCTGCGGCTCTTTGCGAACCACACATAGAGATTAGCACGGATTTTGTGTTCTGTCAACACTTTTTTTGAAAAAAATTTATTTTTTTTGTGAAAAAGGTCAAAGCCAAGCTTTTGGATTGGGTCTACATCTTGCCTATCTACAGACTTTCAATTGCCTCCTTTGAAAGCCCTGTGGCCGTAGTAATCTGATCAATAGTAAGACCAAGGGACTTCAGATTTGCTGCAATTTCTTGCCTCTTTTGTTCAGCTCCCGCCTGTTCGCCATCCGCACATCCATCCGCATAAGCCTGTTTCTCACGCTTTTCAGCCATCGCGCGTTGGAACCTCATTTCTTCCTCAATCGTCATGATGCGGTCCACCTCCTCATCTTTACTTGCTTCCTCAAGTCGCGAACCTAGGTAAGTCACGAATTCGTCTCCATCGTCAACTTCACCCGTGTTCACAAAATTAAAGAAGGCCTCAAGTTCCTCAGGCACAGCCGCCTTCGGACACCTCGTATTTAAGATTATTGTACTCGAACCATCACCCAATTGCAACTGTAAATTTTTATCATACATCTCAAAGCGGTACATTGGCTCGTCTTTCTCAAACGGATCAAAACAGCATACAAATATCACGTAACCTGTCTTTAGCTTATCATATGTCTCACCAACTTTGAGAGAATTACGTGCAATCGCCATATGGTAGTATCGGCTGCGTTTCGGCACTTCGTCTTCCTTTTGCAGTTGCATCTCAATGTCGTAAACTCTTTCGTCTCCCTCAAAGAGCACATCGAGTCGCACAGATTTTGAATTGATCCCCGTCAAAATTGTCTTCTCAACTTCTACAATATACTCGCGCATTGTACCTGCCTCGCCATCAGGCATCTCAGGGAAGCTTATCTTTTCGACTTTCTTTTCTGGGAAAACCATCTCGATAAATTGCTTACACGCCAGTGCATCATGCATTACTATAGCAAACATTAGCTTGCTAGCAAATTGATATTTAGCCATAATTTTTCTCCCTTCTTCAAATCCAGATTATGACAATATCATACAACATCTGCGTGGAAAAATCAAGTACTTTCTTCCAAATTGTGCCAAAATAAATTTTTCGCATTTTTAGAACAGTCTCAACACGTGACAATTTGTCACGATTTCAAGCCTCTAACCCCGCGGTCGACTGCATCGTTGGCAAATGGCTCATCGTACAGTAAACTGCACCCATTTTCGGCTTTGCGATTTTTTGGTACAATTAAAAAAGCTCCGATACATGATGTTCCCAGCAGTGCTCGGAGCTTTTTGCTTTTATTCTAGATTTCTGTGATCCACAAATCTACTGGGTAGATTTCAGCTCTGAAGTTAGTGTGTTTTCCTTCCATATATTTGTCTGAAACTGCATATAAGGTCTGGTTTTGTCCAAGCGGGATCCCATCCTGAGGAAGTACGATACTTATAAAATCTATAGTTGTATCATCATCGCATAATAGTTTTGCTTCCAATACACCATCCGTTGCTAGCTCCCCAGTATGATTGTTACCAAA
>CAVEOR010000020.1:13857-14380 GCA_963617285.1 Anaerovoracaceae bacterium
TCGTTGTTATGAACTTTCCCGAGCGCTGACAATGAGCGGAACAAGTCATCTTGATTACAATCATTGAATATAATTTTAGAGTCAAGCGTTTCTTGCAGCTTGCTTAACGAGGATTTCTGCCTCTTAAGCCAATTAACATCTTTTGTACGACTCATCGAAGCATCATAAAAAGTATTAAACATTCTATCTGCGGCCGCCTTATTTGCAGTTGTTCTTGTAAGATCATCTCGATACATGCTTGAGGCAACCATCGCACCGGCAACTGGACCTCCTAACGCACTCGCTGCTCCGCCTGCATATGCCCATGCATTGGATGATTTCGTGTCATATAAACTATATGCTGAAGTAGCCATTCTAAATGCCGTTTTACTTGCAGTTTCGAGATTTTCAATTTGAGATGTTAAATCTTTTATTGTATCCTCAACAATAGCCTTTCGCTTTTTGTCTGAGTGGAGGCGACTGTATTTTGAGTGAAAACTAAAAATGCATTTGTACTCTTCTGGAACTTTCCCCTCCTTAGGGC
>CAVEOR010000021.1:0-10217 GCA_963617285.1 Anaerovoracaceae bacterium
GCCTCGTCGCCAAGGCAATAACTGCGAATTTTTCTGAAGTTGATATATGTCAAAGCCATATTTCGGCTCAGCTTGCCCTCCTTGGACATTGCATTGTCGTAAGCCTGCACCTTATCAGCCGCAACTGCGTGAATTCTGCCAAGCCAAAACTTAAAATACGCAGCCGCATATACATTTTGGATGTCTAGAAGATCAAAGACAGCATCTTCCACGCACTTTAGCTCATTTTTTTCCTGCTTTCGCATCAAGAGTTTGGTATTCACCAGCTCTATGTAACGATGCTCAGATCTATCTAACACGCCTTCTGCCACATCAAATGCCTCGGGCGAAACGATTACCGCATACCTGTGTACGCCAAGAAAAGCCTCGATAGCATTTCTCCAAGCCTCATCCTTAATTCCTATAACATATTCACAGGCCATCTTTGCCTCTTCATCGATGCCGAGTTGCTCGAACTGGCGATTGAGTTCCTTAATAAAGGCAATTTGCTCCTTAGCAAAACTGAAGTCGGCTTTCTTTTTCTTGCATGCTTCCAGAATTTCATTTTCCTGAAGGCAAGCTTTTCTAATCTTCTCAAGTTCCGCTTCTATTGCGTAATTTTCCTTAAGCAATGCATCCCTTGCGTCTGTTAAAGCTTTTTTTAACCTATCAAGGAAAACTCGTTTCTCGGTTGCATCCGTCCTTGAATCTGTAAGCTTCTCAAGGTCACCGCTATCGAGGAGCTGGCTAACACTCTCTGCCTCCGCATGCTCTGCCGCCTCACTAATGAGATGCTGAAATTCTTCCAGTGCCCTTGCTTCACTACGAAGTTTACGGAGTGTCTCCTCGTATTCATCGATTCGGCTCTGCGAGGCTGTAATTGCCTGCGATGCATCCATATCTCTGAGTGCATCCTTTGCATAGTTTAACTGTTCCTGTGTATTTCTGATTGCCGCCCCGAGCGACTCGATACTCTCCGTTAACTGTACGCAACTTGCTCGATTCTTTGCGATTGCAGCCTCCGTATTTTGAAGTTTCGCTTTCCAATCCAAAACATCTAAATATTTGCGCTTGATTTCGTCCACGAGCTGGCGTTCCCTTTGCCTGTCGAGCTCACCGAAATTCTCCAAGATTTCGTCCAAATCCTGAATTTCCTGATTTATCTGCTCAAGGCTCGTGTTAATTCGCTCGATATTTTGCTTGGCCTCTTTGAGCTTCTCAAACTTGACCGTGTGCTCCTCGAGGACAGATTCTTTGATGAATTCTTGAATCTTGGCTGCTGGGTTGTACGCCATGATGTTTCTGAGCTTTCGCTGGTATGTGCTGACTTCCTGATATGGCAGCTTGAGGCCTGTCATCTGCATGAATAGCGTGATGCCCTCCTTTTTCTGCTTAAGCTTTAGCCCATTTTGCTTCTGGAAATCCGTCGCATCGTATGGTTTTTTTACAATATCATAGTACGTAAAATGCATGTCGCTTAGTCGTTTTCCGTCAGCGGCATACCACAAATTCTCAACACTGTCACCTGAATTCGTATCCAAGACAACACCGAGCACAAACGGGTTCTGATTGAGCTCATCATAATACTCCAGCGCTATATGCGTATACACATTCGGCATTTTGTCGGCCGGTCTTGCATATGTACCCGATGTCGGATCAATTAGGCACCTCGTATAGGAAACCAAATTTCTCTTGCCAGCCCCTACGCTACCTTTGTTCGTGGCATCGTTAAACTTGGTGTCTCCAGTGTACGCATATTTGATAGCATCCAAAATTGTGGACTTGCCGCTTTCGTTTTCTCCTGTAATCAGTGTCATATTGTCCGAAAGAGGGATAGTTTCATCTATAAATCCGTACCAATTTATGAGTTTAACCTCGCGAAGGCAAACCTTACTCATAGTCTTCCTCCTCACCTTCTATAATTAAATCGTCCGCATCGTCCGACTCTATACCTGCGTCTATGCTTGCTCCCTTGGTGCCATCGCTAATTGCAGAATCCTGGCTTCCCATATATTCTTCCATAACGCGTTTGAGCTGCCCTATGTCCATGCAGAACTGCAGCGACGGGTAAAGCCGGACAACCCCGTCCTCTTTAACCACGTCGTCACCAAAATCGATCAGGCTGAATCTCTTGAAAATCTGAAAAGCATTCTTGAATTCCGACGGCACGAGGCTGATTTTGTAAATCCCGCATTTATCGACGATATCGCCCACGCTGACATACACCGCCTCCTCATATCCCATCCGCTCAAGGTATAGCATCCAAAGCACAAGCAAAAGCTTGACTTGTCCTGCATCAAATCGATAAAGATTCGCTCGTTTAAGTCCTACCGTTTCCGTGTCGTTGTCATTTTGCTGCAGCATCGCAACCTTCATTCTCTCCTCGACCATGACCTGATAGCCGATCAAGGAAAGATATGCATTCACATCGTAATGATTCGACTCCGCGGAAATAAAATCATAGAGTTTCTCATCTTTATCCGCTACAATAAATGTTGAATTGAGCAGTTTGCGTACGGTGCGTTTGAAAAGATACGCATCTTCATCGCCCATTTTGTTTATGATTTCAAGTCCCATATCCTATCACCTCGTACCTTTCTGAGTGTTCTTGCGGATTATGCGAGCCCCTGTGATTTCTGCCATTTCCGTCTCAACCATTCCACCTTCAAGTTCAATGTCAAAAGGAAATTCCTCGCTACCTGCGTATGCCATCGCCGCAGCGTACATGAGGATTTCGTCCTTTGATTTGATTGGGGTTTCGCCAATTGATATGCTGTTTGAACTACCTATCTGTGCATCCAAATAATCCTTGGTCTTCTCGACCGAATAGCGATTTTCAGCCTGACGGAAGAGCTGCTCGGTTCTGTTTTCTCTTTCCTCGTCGGTTATCGGCTCCACATAAAGTCCTATATTTTCTCCTGAATTCTTGAGTTTTCTTTTTTTCTCAAAAGACTTATAGCCGACATATCTTTGCTGCGTTATCTGGATTGCGTCTCCCGTCTTCTCTATCGCCTCGTTCTGCTCGTTTTCTGAAAGCGAGCCTATGCAAGTCAAGAATTCATGGAGTTTGCTTTCCATCTTCTCACCGCTGCTAGCAATAAGCATAATCCTCGTGTTCGCGAGGTTATAATAGTTATTGATTCGCATGTCGATGAGTTCCATGTTTTCCTCATACTCAACAGCGAGGAAGTGTGACAGCTCTGCGAGATAAAGATTCACTCTCTCCTCCGCCTCTTGCATGCCCATCTGCAATCTCTCGGCACATTCCGTCGTCATTTTTCGATAGACATCTGGTCCTTTGAGCTTGCGTAGTCTGCTGCGAATAAACGCGAGCTGCGTTGGAATCAATCCATTGTTCTTGATAAAAAAATATTCACTAAAGAATTTATCGAGCATCTGGTCTTTCATGATGAACTGCCCGAACAAATTCATGTCTTGAAAAGCAATCACCGCTTTCATTATATCGGAAATGCTGTCCTTTAGGTCGGTCAACTCATTTTTCAGTTCGCTTTCGTTGTCAATCATCGGCACGAGGATGTTGTTATACGGATGCTCCATTCTAGGACTGTCTTTCTCAAATGCGGATTTCATGATTTCGTACATGGAGAAAATGCGGTTTGACATCACCCCTTGCCCGCTACGTTCTGTCAGCTTGCGCAGGAAATCCATCACTCTGCGGCAATCCGTGGAGATATTTACAACATACTCGCCATTTCTGCCAATTTCTCGCGGGAGTATCCATCCTGCTTCGCGAAAAAGGTTCATTATCGAACTCGGTTGCAAATTTGACTCGGAATCCTCGCCAAGTATGTTTGCCTCGTTCTGCTCCTCTGTTAAATCATCTGTCAATGATTCTGGCGAAATATGTGCTGTATTCCTTAAATAAAAAGTAATGCAGTCCCTGGCATCAGACTCATAGAGAACTGGTAGTTCCTTTGTCTTGTCTATCAGAAGCTGCATACAATCATAGTATTCTTTTTTGTATTTTGAGTTAAGTGGTTTGAAAAAGTTTTCATTCTTGAGGTAATCGAATAAGTTCACATTTGCCTCCTTTAAAATAACCCGGGTAGAGCTGTAAGCCGGGTTCTGTATTGGACGATCATCTATCTCGACCTGCCATTGCTGACAGGCTCTAGCGACCTACCTTCTGGGAGGTGACGGGCAGCCACCTTTTGCCCCGCTTTGGTCTTGCTCCGGATGGGGTTTACACGGCCAGACAGTCTCCTGCCTGCCGGTGAGCTCTTACCTCACCATTTCAACCTTGCCACAGCCGTACTGTTTCGGCGGAATGTTTCTGTTGCACTTTCCCTATAGTTACCTACGCCAGACGTTATCTGGCATCCTTGCCCTGTGGAGCCCGGACTTTCCTCATGCACAAGTGCACGCGACCGTCTGCTCTACCCAAGATATTGACTAGTAAAACGCACCCACGAATGTGATGCTGTATGTTACAACTACCGTCAGAATCAGGACTATTACTAGGATTCTGAGGATCAGTTTGTTTCTTTCTTCTCTGGATTTCTTCTTTTTTGACATTTTTCCACACTCCAAATTCTTATATGTTCTGTTGCTGGGGGCGGCTGGCACGCTTCTTGCGGCGGATGGCCCAGGCCGCCGCGGTCTGCCATCGCAAGAAGCGTGCCAGCCGCCCACCCAAGTTTCTTAGATCTCAGTAAACGGATTCAAATTAACCCTCGACTCAATCACATCCACGCCATACAGCTCCGGCATCCTCCTCAGAATCTCCGACATGTTCCGAGCGAACAGATACTCCGTCCCGAAATGCCCCAGATCCAAGAGGTTCATCCCGAGGTCCCGAGCGTGCTGCGCCTCGTGGTACTTGACATCGCCTGTGATATACAGGTCGCAGCCTGCGTTAACGGCCAAATCCAAGTATTCAGCGCCAGCGCCAGTGCACCAAGCCGCCTTCTCTATGATATCATCCGTCCGACCAGCGAACTTGATGAAATCCTTCGCAAGGTTAAGTGCACGTGATGCATCCTTGACGAACGCCCCGCAGCTCATCGGCCGCATCAGGCTTCCCATCCTGCAAATTGAGCTTTCGTCGCCAGGAAGCGGCCCGACATCCTCGAATCCGAGGAGTTTGCCGAGGTAATCGTTGTTCCCTCCAATGCACTTGTCGAATGGCGTATGCGAAGAATAAACGCTGATTCCGCGACGCACGAGCTTGATTATATGGTTTCCCGTAATATCGTTATTATCAACCTTCTTGATTCCGAAGAACAGGAGCGGATGATGCGTGAGAATGAGCTCAACGCCAGCTCCGATTGCCTCGTCGATTACGCTATCGTTGATCTCCATTGCGACGAGCACCTTGTTAATCTCGCCGCTCGTCGCCCTGATCTGCACGCCTGAGTTGTCCCAGTCCTCCTGCAGCTCGAGCGGAGCGATTTTCTCTACAACCTTAATAAAATCGTCAAGTCTCATCTCATATCCTCCTCAAAAGATAATCAATATATTCAACTCTGTATTCCTGATGCCGAATTTCGAGCGGCGTCGTAAGCTTGCCCTTCTTCATGTTCTCGAGGATACCAGCCTCGAGCCTGCGCTTGCCAGTGAGATATTCGCCCAGCAGCGGCTCATTATAATCGAGCAGCGAATACGGGAACTCGTACTCGATATCGTCGCCGTTCATCTGCCGCGTAATCGCAATCTCCCGCGGAATAGCGGTGATAATCTCGCAGATATACTTGCCCTCGCGCACGAGAGCCTCATTCACAATCTTGAAGCCATTATCGAACAGCCAAAATCTCAGCTTGCCGACATCTTTGCGCGGTTGCAAAATCAATTTACCAAACGAGCGTGATTTTTCGATGTCTTTTTCGAGAATTTCTGTCATGAGAATTCCGCCCATGCCGGCGATTACAACAGCATCAACCTCGGCATTCTCAAGCACCTCAATGCCAGAGCCGAGGCGAAGGTCAAATGCCTCGCCAGGATGATACATCTCGCAGTTCTCGCGGGCCTTCGCAAGCGAGCCTTCGCTTATATCCGACATGATTACGTGCGGGCATGTTCCGCTCTCATATAGGTAAATCGGCAGAAAACCATGGTCGGTTCCGATGTCCGCCATGGCCTGCCCCCTATTAATTTGCTCTGCTATTTTTTCTAATCTAGGACTGAGCTTAATCATTACTCCAAATAATCCTTTAATTTCTTACTGCGACTAGGATGTCTAAGCTTGCGAAGCGCCTTAGCCTCAATCTGTCTGATTCTCTCACGAGTAACATCAAACTCCTTGCCGACTTCCTCAAGCGTCCTTGGCCTGCCATCCTCAAGTCCGAATCTGAGCCTGAGAACCTTCTGCTCCCTCTCCGTCAGCGTCTCGAGCACCTCCACAAGCTGCTCCTTCAGCATAGTGATTGCAGCAGCCGCATCAGGCGCCGGTACATCATCATCTGGGATGAAGTCCCCAAGATGGCTATCTTCTTCCTCACCGATTGGCGTCTCCAGCGAAACCGGTTCCTGCGCAATCTTCTGGATTTCTCTAACCTTCTCTACGGAAAGTCCCATTTCCTCAGCGATTTCCTCTGGGGTCGGCTCGCGACCATACGTCTGCAGGAGCTGTCTGGAAACTCTGATGAGTTTGTTAATCGTCTCAACCATGTGTACAGGAATACGAATCGTCCTAGCCTGGTCAGCGATAGAACGCGTGATAGCCTGGCGGATCCACCATGTCGCATATGTCGAGAACTTATATCCCTTGCGGTAGTCGAATTTGTCGACCGCCTTGATAAGACCGAGGTTGCCTTCCTGAATCAAGTCGAGGAAAAGCATTCCCCTGCCCACATATCTCTTTGCAATACTAACTACGAGTCTGAGGTTTGCCTCGCAAAGCCTCTTCTTAGCCTCTTCATCGCCCCGCTCCATCCTCTGAGCAAGCTCGATTTCCTCATCCGCCGAGAGAAGCGGAACCTTGCCGATTTCCTTCAGATACATTCTAACAGGATCGTCGACCGCAACACCCTTCGGCAGGCTAGCCTCTAAGTCAAGCTCGTTCGCCTCGTCGATGATGGCATCAGGATCTTCCGACAAATCGTCATTCTCCAGAACAACCTCAAAATCGTCAATCTCCGTCTCAGAAACTACCTCAATCCCCTTCGCCATGAGCGTATCATAGATTTCGTCCATCTGGTTCTTGTCGATGTCCGCCGATTCCAGCACGTCCGCAATAGTAGTGTAAGTCAGCTTGTGCGCGGTCTTGCCCTTGTCGACGAGTTCCTTGATGAACTCCTGCTTTTTCTCTTCCGAAAGTTCTACTTTCTCATCATCTGCAAAATGCTCCTCATTCTCCTTCGCAATTTCGCTGTCAATGTCAGCATCTTCGTTGATGATGTGGTTTTTACTTTCCTTCGCCATTAAACTCTTCCCCCGTAACTCTTTATTTTTGCTTGAACTCCCATGAGTTCCTCAGTTAATTCCTTTATTGAATCCCCGCTGACCTCCTCGTCAGAGAGGGACAGCCTGTCAATGAGCTGCTTCTCCTTCGCAAGAAGCTCGTCGAGCTTCCACTTCGCAACACACTCCGCGAAAACCGTGTCCTCGTTCCCCGCGATTATTACTCCATCTAACAAAGCCATCAAACGCTGGCTTTCATCAGGGTCAAGCCGCTCCATAATTTCCGACTCATCAAAATCTTCCTTTGCGCCATATATGTCAAACATGATGCTCATGATCTTGCGGGCCTCGTCGCTTTGCATGATGTCCGGAATGCCGAGCATTTGCTCCACAAAAGGCGGATTTACCATCATACACTTTATCAAAGTCAGCTCAAGCTGCGAAAGCTGCGAACTTGCCGCCTGCTTCTCGTCCGAATTTTCTTCCCTCGCGCGGAAAATCTTCTTTTCGCCTGCATTATTATTACCCAAAATTTCTAATCTTATCGCACCCTCAGCGATTTTTAGATCTTTTGACAGTTTCTTAATGTAAACATCTGCCTCAACTGGGCTCAGCGTCTTTAGCACCGCAGCTGCCGCCTTGATATAGTCGATCTTCCCCTCTTCAGTCCCTACGTCGATATTCTGTTTGAGATTGTCGAGCTTATAATCAATCATCGGCATCGCGTGCTCCGTCAGCTCGAGGAATGCCTCCTTGCCGTGCTGCTTGATGAATTCGTCAGGGTCCTTGCCGTCCGTCACGTGCAAAACCTTCACCTTGCAGTCCTGATTTCCGAGCACATCTATGCCCCTCATCGCAGCCTTGCGCCCCGCCTGGTCCGCATCATAGGACAAAATCACGTTCTTCGTATATCGTTTAATTAGCTTGGCTTGATTCTCCGTCAAAGCCGTTCCAAGCGACGCAATTGCGTTGTGCACACCCGCCTGATACAGCGAAATGACATCCATGTAGCCTTCTACCAAAATCGCCGTGTTCTGTCTTCCAATGTCCTGTTTGCAGATATTCAGCGCATAGAGGTTGTTTTTCTTCTGGAAAATCCGGTTCTCCGGAGAATTCAGGTACTTCGGATCCTCGCCGCCGATTGCGCGCCCACCAAAGCCGATGACCTTGCCAGACGTATTTATAATCGGAAACATGACGCGATTCCTGAATTTGTCGTAATACCTGCCGTTTTTCTCAGACAAAAGCCCCAGTTCCACCAGGATTTTCTCGTCCACACCCTTCGCCTTGAAGTAGTCGTGAAGCGTGTTCCACTCAGCGTCCGCAAAGCCTATGCCGAATTTCTTGAGAATCGGGTCCTCTATGCCGCGGTTTTTCATGTAGGTGTAGCCAGGGTTCGCAGCCTCGGTGAACGCCCTGTAGAAAAACCTCGCCGCTTCCTTATTTATCTCATAATAAATCTCGCGGCTCTTGTCCTCGCTCCCAGAAAACTGAATTGTGATTCCGTTATCCTTGGCGAGCTTCTCAACCGCCTCTGGAAAATCGAGGTTGTAGTATCTCTGCATGAACTTGATGACATTGCCTGTCTCGCCGCACCCAAAGCACGTAAAAATCTGCTTCTGCTCGGACACGACGAACGAAGGTGTCTTCTCATTGTGGAACGGACAGCATCCCTTGTAATTCGCTCCCGCACGTTTCAGCGGCACGACCTTCGAAATCTCATCGACGATGTTGATGCTTCCCTTGAGTTCCTCTATGCTTTCATTGCTAATAAAACGACCCATCTTTCTCTCCAAAAACCGTTGCTAAGGTTCTATACGAGAAAACTGGGCCGCTTCCTTTTTTTAATTTATGTAATTTCCGAAAAATTGCTTGGCAAAATTTCCCATCTTCCACGGACGGACGTATTACTTCCAGCCTTTCGGGACGAAGAGGTCTGTGTAGGTTGAGAGGGCAAATCTGTCTGTCATGCCCGCTACATAGTCCTTGACCGCCTCGTTTTTGCCGTCTCTTTCTGCGATTTCCTGCATATCTTCTGGCAGCTGGTCTATGTTTTTAATAAAATAGTCGTAGAGGGAAGTTATTACAACCTCGACCTTATTCAGATCCTCCTCACGTTTTACCTTGCTGCTCTTGTAGACGTTTGCGAACATGTAGGCTCGGAGCGAATCGAGGTGTTCCTTGAACTCAGGGCTCTGGTAGATTGCATCCTTGCCGTCGCTGCTTTTGATTGCGTCAACTACCATGTTGTTGATACGTTCGCGGTGAGTCGCCCCGAAGATTGCAATCGCATCCTTCGGCAGATCCTCCTGTGATATAACTCCGCTTCGAATCGCGTCATCTATATCGTGGTTGATGTAGGCGATTCTGTCGCTGATTCTGACGATCTGGCCTTCGAGCGTGAATGGCTTGGTATCGCCCGTGTGATTCACGATTCCGTCCCTTACTTCCATGGTCAAGTTCATGCCGCGACGCGTGCTCGAAGACTCGATTACGTCGGCCACCCTGAGGCTCTGAACATTGTGCTTGAAGCCGCCCGGATGAATCTTGTTCAGCACTTCCTCGCCGTTGTGGCCGAACGGCGTGTGGCCGAGGTCGTGGCCGAGCGCAATTGCCTCCGTGAGATCCTCGTTGAGGTTGAGCGACCTTGCAATAGTCCTTGCAATCTGCGAAACCTCGAGCGTATGCGTCAGTCTCGTGCGGAAATGATCGCCCTCCGGTGCGAGGAAAACCTGCGTCTTGTGCATGAGCCTTCTGAAAGACTTCGAGTGGATAATCCTATCCCTGTCCCTCTGGAAACACGTTCTGATATCGCACTCCTCTTCAGGATAAATCCTGCCCTTCGACTCACCGCTCTTAGCCGCATTCCCCGCCAAAAT
>CAVEOR010000021.1:10440-14015 GCA_963617285.1 Anaerovoracaceae bacterium
CGCTCCGTCTCATCGATTTCGCTGGCAAGCTGAAACTCCGCTCTCTCGCACCGCGCGAAAACCGCCTGCGCGATTCTATCTCCACTGTTTATCGTATACGGCTCCTGTCCCCAGTTAATCATAGGGATGTTCCACTCGCCGCGATAGTCGCTATCCACGGTTCCTATGCCGTTCACAAGTCCGATTCCGTGCTTGATAGCAAGCCCCGAGCGAGCCCTAATCTGCGCTTCGAATCCTGGCGGAATCTCCACGAAAAGCCCCGTCGGCACGAGGCGTCTCTCGCCTGGCATGAGCGTAATCGGCTCATCAAGATAAGCCCTGAGGTCCGCCCCAGCCGAGCCCTCCGTCGCATATGTCGGAAGCTCTCCAGATTTGCTTACAATCTTAATCACGAGCTTCTCCTCACTCGCTCCACGTTCAATTCTATCCTTAATACACATTTTTATAACCTGAAATCAAATTCCTTATTAGTAACCGCAACCCCGCTATAAAGCTCAGGCTCGCATATCATCCGCTTAACCTCGTCGATATCCGCCAGGCTGACGCTGCTGATTCCCGTGAGAATCTCCTCATCCGTGCAAGCCTTACCCAGAAGCACGACATTCTTGCCGTTAGCAAACATCCTGCTTGCGACATTCTCCTGACTGAACACGAAGCTCGACTTGAGCTGCTCCTTAGACATTGCTAATTCTTCCTCTGTCACGCCCTTCGCCTTCAGGATATCGAGCTCTTCTGCGATTCCTGCGAGCGCATCCTTGATCTTGTCGTGGCCAACTCCTGCATAGATCAGGTAATATCCGTCCGTTGAGAATGAGCTGAACAGCGAATATACGCTGTAGGCAAGTCCTTTTTCCTCCCTGATGTTCTGGAAGAGGCGCGAGCTCATGCTACCGCCCATTATGTTGTTCAGCACCTGGAACGCGTACACTCTATCGTCGTCAATCGGCACCGTTCTCGCTGCGAGGCAGATGTGCGATTGCTGGATGTCCTTGGTGATTACCTTGAAGGCTCTATCGCACTTCGCTGCGCCGTATACCGTTTGCTCTTTCGCTTTCGCAAGCTTCTCGAACTTGTCCTCGAGGAATGCGCAAAACTCGTCTTCGTCGAAGTTTCCCGCAACGGATACGACGATTGCGTCCCTCGAATACTGCGCATTCTTATATTCCACGAGAACGCTTCTATCTATGCCGTGAAGGCTCTCTGGCGTACCGATTATGCTCTTTCCCAGCGGTGTATCGCGGAAAATGAGCTCAGTTACCGTGTCGTGCGCAAGGTCGTCTGGCTGATCCTCTATCATCTTGATCTCCTCGCAGATTACCTCGCGTTCCTTCGTCATCTCTTCCGTGTCGAATACGGAGTTTGCGAGCATGTCGAGCACGACTTCCGCGCCCTTGTGCAGGTTCTCGCCGATCGTCTTCACGTAGTAGCATGTTGCTTCCTTGCCCGTGAATGCGTTGATCTGGCCGCCGATTTTGTCGATATCCTCGGCGATTTGTCTCGCGTTTCTGCTCTCCGTGCCCTTGAACATCATGTGCTCGATGAAGTGCGAAACGCCCGAATTGCTCTCGTTTTCGTTCACCGCGCCGGCTCTAACCCATACGCCGAACGATGCCGACTGCACGTAATCTATCTTCTCCATAACGACGCGAACGCCGCAATTTAACTTTCTGATCTCTATTTTGCTCATTTTTTCTTAGTTTCTGCCCTTTCTTCTATATATTTATTTCTTATCGTCTTTCTCGTCGTCGCTCTTTTCTTTCTTCGCCTTGATAAGACCTACTATGAGAACGATTGCAACCACGCCGAGTGCGATGTTCTCGCCGACCTTGCCGAACGAGGCGCTAACCGCGTCCGTCGCCCACATGATGAGTGCGAATCCGAACATTATTGAAATTGTAATCGCCAGAGTCATTTTGTTCATATTTTCTCTTGCCCTTTCGAAATAAAATAACGCATATATTGTACCACAATTCCCGCCAAAATCATATACAAGAAAAATATAATTTCTGCCTGTTCGCAATGCGAAATGCAAAATATTTTTAATAAAAGAAAAACTGCGGGCTTCTGATTTTGCCAGAAAGCCTGCAGCCTTTCTATGAGATGAGAATTTTATTTAATTATACTCTAAGTCTTTATTTATATTCTCTTACGAGCTGACCGCCATAGTGAAGTGCGTTCAGGTTGCTTTCTTCCGTGCCCTTCGGAACGTGGTTGAGAACTGCCGCCTCTACGCTTTCGTTAGACGCAATGTGCATGATTTCGTTTACTACGCCTACAGAAATGATGTTTGCGGACATGTGATTTTTGATTACCTCTACCGCACCTTCCAGAATTGGGAGTTTGTAGACCTTGTGCGCCTTGGCTACTTCCTCTGGAACTTCGATCTCTGAGTCAACAACTACGACTGCATCTTCCTTGAGGCATCCAACATATTTGTCGAGCGAAACCTGTGTGAGTGAAAGAAGTAAGTCTGGCTCGAGAACCTTGGTGTAAGTGATTTTCTCGTCGGAAACGATCGTCTCTGCCTTGGAGGAACCGCCTCTCGCCTCTGGGCCGTAAGCCTGGCACTGCACAACCTGCTTGCCGTCTTCGAATGCAGCCTCTGCGAGGATGATTGTTCCCATGATAACGCCCTGGCCACCTGAACCTGTCATTCTGATTTCTGTCTTTGCCATTACTTGTTACCTCCGACTCTATCAATTATATCCAAATACATATCCGTGTATTCTTCCTTGTTCGTCGTCTCGGAAAGCTTGCCGATTACGAGTCTGCCTTCGAGCTCTTCTGGGCTCATATCCTTCGCCTTGTTCACGTCGATTGCAACTTCCTTCTGCCATGTGAGCATCTTGACAGAGTCGCCTTTCTTGTTCTTGCGGCCGTAGTATGTCGGGCAAACGGAAACGCCTTCGATGAGGGAGAATCCGTGATGCTTGATACCCTGCTCGATGAGCTTGATTGCCTGCGGTGCATGGAACGCCGTGCATCTGCCGGTGAACGTTGCACCGGATGCCTCTGCAAGCTTCGGGATATCGAAATTGTAGTCGATATTTCCGTAAGGTGCGGTCGTTCCCTTTTCGCCATGTGGAGTCGTCGGCGAATACTGGCCGCCAGTCATGCCGTAGATGTTATTGTTGAATACGACAACGGTCAGGTCGATGTTTCTCCTGCATGCGTGGATGAGGTGGTTTCCACCGATTGCTGTTGCATCGCCGTCGCCTGTGATTACGATTACCGTGAGCTCAGGGTTTGCAAGCTTAACGCCTGTTGCGAATGCGATTGCTCTACCGTGAGTCGTGTGAAGCGTGTTGTAGTTCATGTAGCCAGCGGCTCTCGAGGAGCAACCGATACCGGATACGATTACAACTTTATCTGGGTCGAGTCCGCAGTTCTCAATTGCTTGAGCTACGTCTCTCATCAAAATTCCATGTCCGCAGCCTGGGCACCAAATATGCGGGAGTCTGTTAACACGCAGCGTTTTTTCTATCAATTTGCTTGGCATATTAGTATTCCTCCTTTACTTTCTTGAGTACCTCAGCTGGGGTGATGGTCGTTCCGTCGATCTTTCCGAGGAAAGC
>CAVEOR010000022.1:0-13734 GCA_963617285.1 Anaerovoracaceae bacterium
ACTCCAGTGGAAGGCGAGCCTTGGGGAGCCGTCGGCTACGTAGATTGTCCCGCAGCGTGTGAAGCCTGCCTTGTCGGCGAGCTTTTGCATAGGCTTGTTATCTGCGTGGGTGTCTACGCGGACGTTATCGCACTCGGTCTTGGCGTAGTCGAGTGCGGCAGCGAACATTCCGTGCGCAACGCCGTCGCCTGCGAGCCTGTGGATTGTCACATATGGCTCGTCATTCAGCCAGCCTCTGCCTTCTATATGCGCGTATGTCGGGTCAGCGCCATCAAACAGTGCGAACACGCCGTGGATGCCGTCTTCGTCATATATAACCTTGCACACGCCCTTTTCCATGTCGGACTCTATGAGCTCCTGCGTCGGATATGTATGTGCCCACTGCGTCGGATTGCCCGCTACAATCATAAAATCCTGCGCATATCTATAAATTTCCATTATTCTCGCCAGATCCTCCCTGACGCCATTTCTAACTTTCAAAATTTTTCCTCCGTTTGCTGTTTCGATCTTTTCATTTTATTTCATTATTCGTTCTCGATAGCAATCTGGCAGACTTTCATAGCCTCGAGTGCATTGCGGTGCGACTGCGGTGTAACCCCTGCGCAGCATGCCGCGTCGACGATGAGCGGAACCTCTGGTAGGAACGCCTTTGCTATCATCGCATTGGAAATCACGCAAATGTCCGTACAAAGTCCCACAAACGTGATGCTCTCAATTGGCTCCTGCACATTTTCTTCTGCGAGAAGCTTGCCGAGTGCAGTCGAGCCGAATGTCAGCTTGTCAATCGCTGGACGCTTGCGGAGTGTCTCGAGCTCGGGTCTGATTTCCCAGCCTTCCGTGTCTTTGATGCAGTGCGGCACTGGGAGGTTCTTTCCCTCCTGCGTCTGCATGTAATTATCAAAGTGCGTGTCCCTCGTAAAGATGACCTGCCCGTCAAAGTTCTCAATCTTTTCCTTTACCAGCGGAACAATCGCCTGCGCCTCGCTCGTGCCAAGCGCCCCATCGATAAAATCGTTTTGCATATCAACTACAACCAAAATCTTTTGCATGTTCGTCTCCTCTTATTAATAAATTATTTCGTTTATTCAATTCGTTCTGGAAGCGTCTGCTCTTCGGATTTTTTCGCTCCTCCACGTAGCTTCGAAGCTTTCGGAAGCTTTGCCATGCTCGGCATTGCGAAGTCAAGACCTGTCACGCTGCGGATAATTAGCATGAAAAGCAAAAGCACGCAGATTGGAATCACGCAGGTCGTGACAATCATCACAGCGACTCCCTCGATGAGCTTGTTCAGGGATTCCTCCAAATCTTCGACTTTCTCGCTAACCTTGCTGCCCAATGAAAATCCAGAGCTATCCTCCTCGATTTCGCCCGCCGCCTCGTCTGAATACGCATAATCGTATGTGTCGTTAATTACGTTCGTCACCCAAAGGCTCGCTGGCACGAGTACCCAGAAAAGTAACGCGACGATTATCATCTTGGCCGCCAGCTTGATTGCGAAGTTCGCCATTTTTTCTTTGTTTGAAAGGAAGGCATAAGCAATCGCAATCAGCAAAAGCCCGATAGGTATCAAAATCTTCCATGCGAGGGTTCCCGTCAAAGTCAAGAGATATTTCTCAAGCGTGATGAAAACGTAGACGATGACCATGTATCCTGACAAATCCATGAGCTTGTTTGCAATCGGCGTTGTCGTGTCGCCTGGAACCATCGCTGCTACCGTCGCAAGCCCTGTCGCGCTCGCAGTCATCGCAAGTGCCTGCCCCTGCACGTCTTCGAGCGTCTGCATGCTGCCCTGATACGAGTCGGGCGAAGCCGCCCAGCTACCAACCAAGGCAAACGAAATCGCCGCAATCACCACCAAAACTATAGCTATCGTAATTCTTTTTCTGGTTTGCATAATGTTCTACTTTCTTTCTTCTTTTCTTTTTTGTATATATACTATTCGCCTAGAAGCTCTGCTGCTCTTTGGCTGACAGCATACTCGATTAGGTTCAGCCTGTTCTTGTTGAGGTTGTATCTTGCGTGTCTCGGAAGTCTGAAGTCAAGGAGCTTTCTGATTGAATTTCGCCATTCGTGCGTCATAACTTTCTTTGCCTCCTCAACAAAATCATCATAGACTCTCGGAAGCTGTGCTTTTGCATACTTCAGAATACCCTCTTTGCTCTCTATGGCATCCCCAGCTGCAAAGTTGAAGAGGCTATTTCCGTGATCAAACAGCGGTGCTGGTGCAATTATCTCATTAGTGTGGCTGTCAACTAGAAATCCAAAATTGCCGTAATGCCTGTCCGTATTGAAAATCAGGGCATCGAAGATAATCATGTCATTTAATGCATTCTCAAATTCGCCGCCAAGACTTGCATAATAATCTCGTACTGCTCTCATTCCACCAGATTGAACGATTCGTCCAACCGGCACAAATGAAACATCTTTGCTCGTAAAAAGCTCGCATGTGGAGCAAAGTGTGTTCTTCCACTTAGAAATGCTGTATGGCACTGCATTTACTCCTAGAATTTTGGCAATTTGATAAGCATAGAACTCTGAATATGGTTCATTTCCCGTATTTGATGCACCCATAGTGCCGCCTTTATATAGCACGATTTTGCCATCGATTCGGCGCCAGCATTTCGGGAGCATGCCGTTCGTTGTGAACTCAGGGCTAGATGTCAAGCCTGTAATATTGCTACTTCCATAGCCAGTAAACGCAATCTGTCCAAGCACGCGGCTGAATCTGTTCTCATATAAGTTTATGCCATCAAATGTGTCTGTGTTTTTGGCCTCTTTAAGCCAATAGCTATCGTTAAGGCTCAAGCCTTTTGAGATGCGCATCAGGTCAAACGGCCGATTTATGCTAAGTCCCATCGCCGAGAGCAAATTATCTACGTAAGCTCGGTTCTTAGGTATAGAGCGATGCTTTACCCAAGATTCGATGCCCGCGGCCGACACTTCCGTCAAATCAAGTGGAATCAATTTTCTATTTTCATCGTAAATTTTTATAATTTCGATATCGGGCTCCGCCTTGCTCTCAGCTGAGAACTCAACAAGCGGCGTATCAAAATGCATCAGCGTGTAAATCATCGTTGTCTCCTTTTTTAACTCTCTTATCTCTTGCTGAACGGGCGCTGGACGTACTCGGAGCTTGCGTACAGGTCGCGGTGGGTGGCGAGGTTGTAGATGTCGGTGGCCTTGATGTCGAAATCTAGTGTTTGGGCGATTTCTGGGTAGAGACCTGCCTCGCGGTTTATGTTGGTTATAATCGGGAGGTTTGAAATTTCAGCCCTCTTGATCTCTTTTAGGTATTCGCTGCCCTTCTCATCAAAAGCGAGAACGCGGATGTAATTCCTTGCTGACTTTACATCGGCTCTGGTTATTCCGAGCAAAGTCATTATGAGAATCCTTGCAATTCGGGTTCTGGTGTAGCGCTTTGACTTGAGGTCTTCGATTATGTCTTCGTAGGACTTGTAGTAGCGGACGCCTGCTTTGAGCTTATTGCCGAGGCCTTCTTCTGCTCCGAAGATTGTGTTGAGCTTGTCCGCTGTACTCGTCAAAATCCTCTGAATCAGGAGCGGAAAGAGCGCTTCGGTTTGCATGAGGCTATCTTGGTTCTCCTGCAAAATCTGATAGGTGGATTCTGGCACATAGTCTCGGATGCCAGAATCTTCAATATTGCAGGCTGCCAAGTAAATACTGTTCCTGATCCCTGCGGCGGACGCAAAGCTGGCAGCCAGCCCTGCATCGTTATACCCCGCGCCCAGCCTTTTGACCGTCAGGGGCTGGGCGCTGCGCATACACCGCAGATACTCCAGCGCCAGCACATTGTTCGGCTGGCTCAATATCTCGCTGACCTCACCCGCAAGGTTCGGCTGGCTCAGCACCTGGCTAGTCTCACCTCCAAGCATCTCAGACAGCACCTCTGCCCTTGCCCTCGGATACGAACAGCCATCCTTGCACGCGGCTCGCACTGCCTCCTCGATTTCCGCCTGGCGGGCGTCCATGACTCCCGCGAGTGCCTTCAGTTTCTCGATATCCCCGCACTCGCTCCCAAACGAAATACAAGAAACGCCGAGACTTTCCAAAATCTCGACGCCCGCCCTTGCAAAATATCCCGCATTGTTGCACGCAAAAATCGCTGGCATTTCAACCACCAGGTTCACTCCGCCCTCGCAAGCCATGCGTGCCCTGCTCCACTTATCGAGAAGCGCAGGCTCGCCCCGCTGCGTAAAGTTTCCGCTTATAACTGCAACACTGACATCAGCTCTACTCGCCGCAAGCGACTCCGTCAGGTGATACCCATGCCCGTTATGGAACGGATTGTATTCAGCTATGATTCCAACTGCTTTTTTCAATTATATATCCCGCACTTTCTCCTGAATTATTGCGATTGAATTACAGCGATTTAGGCTGCTTAGTTATAATCTTTCTGACCCTAACCTTGCTCGCATTTAGTTCTCAGATTCGCCTGCCATCGCGATGTCGCCCATCGACATGATATACTCGTCAATCGGATAATCCTCGCAATCCGAGAAATCATACTCGTAGCTCGTCGTATTGTCAAGCTTCTCAATCCTTGCCGCAAGCAGCGCATCACGCACGCTCATCAGCTTCTCTACCCCGCTCTCAACGTCCGTGCATACAACCTTCTCGTCCTGGCTGTACCAACGGCGGAAACGCTCGATTTCCTCGCAAAGCTTGGCGATAAGGTTCTCGTTTTCCTTGTAATTCGTGCACATTCCGCTGATAGCCCTGCCGACATTCTCAAACACCATGAAAATCTCCGTCTCGTTATCAGGAATCAAGCCCGAAATCTCGTTGAAATACTCGCCCGCAAGCTCCGTGAGCATCTCCTTGTCAACCTCGGTGAAAAGCTCCGCCACATCCGCAAAATCAAGCTCCTCCTCGCACTCGAGGAAGCTCGCCAAGTTCTCAAAATATTGAAAATCGCTCGGACTTTCTATGTCCAAAAGCTCATATAATTCTTCTTTGCTCATCTCTCGTCCCCCTACAGGTCCAAATTCTTAAACTTGAGTATCAAATCCGACTTCTCAACCTCGAGCACCTTCTGGATCATGTTCTCGAAATTCTCCGAAAGGTCGCTCGCATAGAACACGTTCTCCCTGTCGTTATTCTCCGCAAACATGTCCCGCTCCCTAAGTTCATCCTCAATCGGCTGCATGATCTCATACGACGGATTAACAATCGCAAGCTCTGGATACAGCCTCTCGATATTCCTTCGAATAATCGGATAATGCGTGCACCCCAGAACGAGCGTATCCAGCGAGTTTTCCGCAATAAAATCGTCCAAGTAATACTTTATCGTCAAATCCATAATCTGGTTGTCGATTATGCCCTCCTCGATGAGCGGAACGAGCGCCGGCGCCGCCTTGCTGTACACATGCAGTGCAGGATTTTTCTCCAAAATCTTCTTTCTATAGTCATCGCTGGCAATCGTCGCCTTGGTCGCAATTACACCGATGTGATTCGTCTCATCGCAAGTCTTTGCAATGGTTCTAGCCGCCGGTCCGATGATACCGACAATCGGAATGTCTGGGAACCGCTCCCGCAGCTCGTCCCGACACGTAGCCGTAATTGTATTGCAGGCGATAACCATCATCTTGACGTCCTTTGACGCCAGAAAATCCGCAATCTGGTTCGCATGATGCCTAATCGTCGACGGAGCCTTGGAACCGTAAGGCGTCCTGGCCGTGTCACCAAAATATATTATCCTCTCCTCCGGGAGTTTCTTGAACAAATTCGGGATGCAGGTCAGCCCGCCCAGCCCAGAATCAAAAAAACCAATAGGTCTGTTATCCATTAGGGGTTATATTCCTTTCGTTTTCGTGCTATAATAGGTTATTATACACCAAAATAAAGCGACATTCAATGTCAAAGGGAGAATCAATGTCAGATAAATCACTAAAACAAAGAGATCAAATCGAGAAAAAATACAAATGGGACATCGAGGCAATGTACCCCGACGAGTCAAAGTGGCAAAACGACCTTGACGACTCAGTCAAAGCCGCCGAAGACTTTGCCAAGTTCAGCGGACATCTCACAGAATCCGCAGACACGCTGTATGAGGCACTCACCGCTCGCGATGCGATTTGGCAAAAGCTTGAGCACGCCTACGTTTACGCCACGATGAGAAAGGACGAAGACAACAGAGTCGCAAAATACCAGTCAATGGACGACAAATGCGGCATGATTATAGCAAAAGTCTCCGCCCTCATGTCCTTCTTCTCGCCAGAACTTCTCGCCGCACCGGAGGAGAAAATCCTCGGCTACATAGACGAAAAGCCAGAGCTTGAGCAATACCGCTACCTCCTCACCGACGCCCTCAGAGAAAAGGCACACGTCCTTTCCACGGCAGAGGAAAACATCCTCGCACAGCTTTCTGAGGTGACGGGAGCAACGAGCGACATATTCAAGATGCTCAACAACGCGGATTTGAGCTTCGGAACCGTGGTTGACGAGGAAGGCGATACCGTAAACCTCACCCACGGAAACTACATCACATTCATGGAAAGCCACAACCGCGACCTCCGCAAAGCCGCATTTTCCAACATGTACGAGGCTTACAAGTCCCACATCAACACAATCGCTACTACTTATAATTACAACACCAAGAACGACGTCGTCTCCGCACGCATCCGCAAGTATAGCTCGGCACGCGCGGCTGCCCTTTCCTCGGGCAACATCCCAGAGGAAGTCTATGACAACCTGATTGCAGTCGTTCACGAGTACCTGCCAGTGCTCCACCGCTATATCGAGCTCCGCAAGAAGGTTCTCGGCGTGGACGAGCTCAAGATGTACGACGTTTACGTGCCGCTTGTAGAGCTCCCGAAGAACGACCTTGACATCCCGTATGAAGAGGCCCTCGAGACCATGAAAAAAGGTCTTGCCCCACTCGGAGACGAATACATCGAGCAGCTCATGCGTGGAACTCAGGAAGGCTGGATCGACGTCTACGAAAACCAAGGCAAAACCAGCGGTGCCTACAGCTTCGGCTCATACGACAGCAAGCCGTATGTCCTGATGAACTACACGAACTCCCTCAAGGATGTTTTCACAATTGTTCACGAAATGGGTCACTCCATGCACTCGTACTACACGCGCAAGACGCAGCCGTTCACATATGGCGACCACTCGATTTTCACGGCAGAAGTTGCCTCGACGGTCAATGAATCCCTGCTCATGCGCTATTTGCTCGACAAAGAAACCGACCCAGAGATGAGAAAATACCTCATCAACTACTATATCGAGGAATTCCGCACAACCCTGTTCCGTCAGACGATGTTTGCAGAATTCGAGATGATGACCCATAGAGAAATCGAAAACGGCGGAGTTCTCACGGCTGAGTGGATGTGCAAAATTTACGATGACTTGAACAATCAATACTTCGGACCTGCCCTCTCTCACGACGATTACATCCAGTACGAATGGGCACGCATCCCGCATTTTTACCGCGCATTCTACGTATATCAATATGCAACGGGCTATTCCGCAGCAACGGCGATTTCTAGCCGCATCCTGACCGAAGGTGAGCCGGCGCGCAAGGACTACATTGAATTTCTTAAGAGCGGCTCATCGGCCGATCCAGTCGACCTGCTGAAGATTGCGGGCGTAGATATGTCAAAGCCAGAGCCAATCAGGATGGCAATGGAGACGTTCAAATCACTCGTCGAAGAGCTCGAGCGCATCTGCAAATAGAGGAACGAAAAATGGAAGAGAAAAAGATTTTTATCTATGCAAACGACACGCATATGTCAAAGAAAATAGAAAAGTTGCTGCGCGAAAAGCTAGTAAAATCAGGCCTCAGAGTCTACGAGCAATTAGAGGAAGATACTCAGCTCATCGTCTGCATCGGTGGCGACGGCACCCTGCTCCGCTGCCTGAGGACATACAGCTTTCCGAGCATCCCCGTCGTAGGAATCAACACCGGACACCTCGGATTTTTCCAAGAGGTTCTCCCAGAAAAAATCGATGATTTTATTTTCCGCTACAACCAAGGGGATTTCACCGTGCATTCCTACAACACCGTAAACTGCCGCGTAGAAACGCCAGAAGGAACATTCAAGGACATCGCGCTCAACGAATTTGCCATCAAAGGAGTGCCTAACTACCCTGTCCAGCTGAATATTTCCATCAACGATTCATTTGTCGAAAGATTCAGTGGCGACGGAATCTGCGTATCGACTCCGGCTGGCAGTACCGCATACAACTATTCGCTCGGCGGTGCCATCGTCGACCCAAGGCTCAACCTCCTTCAGGTTGCCCCGATTGCACCGATTAACACGGTCGCATACAGATCATTTACTTCGAGCTTCCTGCTCCCAGCAAACGACAAGCTTGCGATTATCCCGTGCGACGACGACCACAGGAACCTCAGCGTCATTGCTGACGGTTTTGCCACGGAATTCAGCAATGTACAGCGCATAGTGCTCTCGATTTCCAAGAAAAAGGTTAACCTCGTTCGTGCAGAGTACAGCACGTTCTGGGAGAAAGCAAAGAGCAAGTTCCTATTATAGAAAGCGAAAAATCAAAGGAAAGTAATTGAGATAAATGTCTGATTTTAACTATACAGTAACCAAGGACGACGTCGCCGCAGGTCTCACGATCAAGCAGCTCGTCCGCACCAACTTCACATTTTCTTCCCGCCTGATGACCAAACTCAAGCAAAATCACTTGGTTATGCTGAACGGCGAGGATATCCAGTGGTGGAAAACCCCATCGGAAGGCGATGTGATCAGCGTCATCCTTCCAGAAGAAAAGAGCGATTTTCCGCCAGAGGATATTCCAATCTCAGTCGTCTACGAGGACGACGATATTCTGGTCATCAACAAGCAGCCAGGCGTGGTCGTGCACCCAACCAAGGGCAAACCCTGCCACACCATCGCAAACGGGCTCCAGAAGAAGATGCTCGACGAAGGAGCATCCTACAAAATCAGATTCGTAAACAGGCTTGATATGAACACATCAGGCCTTCTTATCATAGCAAAAAACAGCCACGCACAGGATAGCCTCACCAAGCAGATGAACGATGAGGCACTCGGGCTGCACAAGAAATATAAAGCTATCGTGGTTGGTGAACTCCCAGAGGACGCAGGCACAATCGACCTTCCAATCGGTCGCCCCGACCCAGACGAGGTCGAGCGCTGGGTTCTGCCAGTAGAAGCTGGCGGCTACCCTTCCGTCACTCACTACAGAGTACTCGACCGCGTAAATGGCCACAGCCTCGTAGAGCTCGAGCTCGAAACAGGCCGCACCCACCAAATCCGCGTGCACCTGTCATACATCGGTTACCCAATCCTCGGCGACCACCTCTACTGCAACGGCGACCCCTTCGAATACCGCAGAATCCATGGCGACCCCCGCCCACCGAGGGCATTAAAAGAAAACGACAACTGCAGCAACGCTCCAGATGTCGCAAACAAGAGCTGCGAAAGCCGCGAGACCTTCTCAGAGAAAGTCTCCGACCTAATCGACCGCCAGGCCCTCCACGCCTACTCCCTGACCCTGAGGCACCCAGTAACCGGCAAGGAGCTCCACCTCGAAGCCCCCCTCCCCGCCGACATGCAATCCGCCCTCAACGAACTAAGAAAATTCTAAAGCGCCGTTCCTTTCTTTGGCACGAAAAGGCCAGTCATGTCTACTTTTTCAAGCTCGAGGAGCTTTACTTTGCGGTTGATGCCGCCTGCATAGCCTGTCAGGCTACCGTTTGTACCGACTACTCGGTGGCACGGAATCATGATCGAAATCGGGTTGTGCCCGACCGCTCCACCGACTGCCTGGGCGGACATCTTATCGATGCCTCTCTCTGCCGCTATCATGTCAGCAATCTCGCCATATGTCATAGTCTTGCCATACGGAATCGTCAGCATGATGTCGCAAACCGCCTTGCGAAACGGCGTAGAATCGTATCGCAGCAGCGGCAGAAAATCAGGCTCATGCCCCGAAAAATACACATCCAGCCATCGCCTCGCCTCTTCAAGGAGTGGATGTTCGTCATTAACTTCCTGTAACTGTCGAACTTTTGCGTCGTGATTATTCTTCAGTCGGTGCTCGTTTTCAGCTTCCTGCGCCGTACTATCGAGTGTGCTGGCGAAATACTTCTGCCCCTCAAACCAGAGTCCGATTATCGCCTCATCATCGCACGCAATCGTAATTTCTCCCAGCGGCGAGCTGTACTGACCCGTGTATGTAATTTTCGATTTCACTGATATCACCCTAATTTGCTTAGATACTCTTGCACGCGTTCGACGTCGGTTAGGCATTCGTAGATTGTGCTGCCGCGTTTCATGTAGGCGTCGGAGCCGCCGCATATCAGCAAAACGCATTTGTCGAAGGTCATTGCCTTGTCGAGGGCGCATCTAACCGCAGTATCTCTATCCGTGATTATCTCTGCCTTTTCCTTGTGCGGAATGTAGCTGAGAATCTCATTGCAAATCTTGTTTATATCCTCAAGGCCTGGGTCGAGCTCGGTGATTATAACGAAATCTGCATATTTCTCGGCGATTTCGCCAGCTTCCTGCCTGCGGTTGTAAGCCTTGCCGCCTACGCAGCCGAACACGAAGCCAATCTTATAATCTGGATATTGTCTCTTGACATATTCGAACAATGCCTCGTAGCTCATCTTGTTGTGGGCGTAGTCTACGATTGCGTCCACGCCGTCCTTCAGGTGATATGTCTGCATTCTGCCCAGCACTTCGACCTTCTCAAGTCCTGCCTTGATGTCTGCCATCGGAATCTCAAGAGCAGTTGCAAGGGCAATTGCACAGAGCGCATTATACGCGTTGTATGCCCCACCGATGTTTACCCTAAACTTATGCTCCTCGCCGAGCACGAGAGCCGTGAGCAGCAAGTATCCTGGCTTTTCCTCCACCGAAATTCCGTAGATATCTGGCGTGATTCCATCAACCTCGTTCATCCCGAAGGTCAGAACCCTCTCAGAATGCTCCTTCGCATAGTCAAGCGTCCGCTGCATATACTCAGGATCCATGTCAAGGTTGATGCAAGCGTGCTTGCTCTGCTCGAATATCTTTAGCTTGGATGTGAAATAGTCTTCCATGTCCTTATGCTCCGCCTCTGAAATATGATCCTCCGACAGGTTCGTGAAGGCGCATGCCGCATAGTCAAGGTCAAGCGTCCTATCGTACTTGAGCGCCTGCGAGGAAACCTCCATCGCAAGGTACTCAGTGCCATTTGTAACGCAAGCATCTAGGATTCTGTGAAGCTCGATGGTCTCAGGAGTTGTGAGCTTGCGAGCCTTCTTCCTATTCTGCCCGTCGTAAGTGTAGAGACCGGAAGAAAATCCGATTTCGTGGCCGCAATGCTCGTCGAGGATTGCCTTGATCATGCTCGCGGTCGTGGACTTGCCCTTTGTTCCAGTAACTCCAACGAGCTTCAGAGCCGACCAGCTCTTATCGAAGTAAAATGCGGAGATTCTCGAAAGTGCTCTGCGCATGTTGCTTACAATTATATACGGAACAGTCGCAAGCTCCGCATCCGCATGAGCCGCCTTGCTGACCGCAGAACCCGCCTCGCATACGAACGCCACTGCACCCTTTGCGAGTGCATCCTTGAGGTACTCAGCCTTAAACGCCGCTCCCTTGCAGATGAACAGCGTGCCGGGCACAACTTCCTTGGAGTTATACGACACGTCTGTTACCTTTACAGCAAAATCAGCCGCTGATGAATTATCACCTGCGGCTAAATTTTGTTCGGTTAACATAACTAGATATTCTGTTAATTCTTTTTCCTTATTCATAATTTCGAACTTCCTAGTTCCTAATTTTCGTCAGTTGTTTCCGAACCATCTGGTGGACACTCATTATACTCAACATCCACTATCGGCGGTTCGCCGTCCACATCGGGTTGCGTGCTTACACTCTGCTCGGGCCACTCGTTATTCTGCGAAGGTTCTTCATTTGTAGGTGCTTGCTGCCAGCCTTGATTTTGCTGGAAGTCCTGAGCCTGCTGATTTTGCTGGTTCTGGTGCTCGACCTGCTCGTACGGGTTGATTGGAACTACAACGAGTCTCTCTGTTGCAAGCTCGTAGAATGCCGCCTGTGACGTTAAAACATATTCATTCAGAATAATGTTCGGCACAAAGGTTAATATCATCACTATAAATGTGGCAAATGCCGAGTTTGGTAACAAGGCCTCCAGTAAACTGCCTGGCAATACAGCCAAAATTGCCCAGCCGATGAACGAAATGTCAAGCCCGAATTTCTTAAGCTTGTTTCCGTACATGAGTCGTTTGCTTTCCTCAATGCACTGTCTTACCGTGTAATCTGGATTGTCCGCTAATACGTAGAACGCTTGGCTGTATCTGTAATATGCAACGATCCCTGGGAGCACAAAAAGGAGCGACCAAAGGAAGACCTTGATTCCTATGAGAAGCTGCAATAAAAATGCCTTTGTGAAGAAGCTGAATCCTTCGAAATTCAGCGAATTGTCGACTTTTCTCGTGCGGAAGAACGTCAGAAGCAATGTCGAAAATCCGAGCAGGAATGGTCCGCCAACTACGAACAGGTAGAGGCTTCCACCGAAGTCCACCGAATAACCCATATTGGCGATGATTGGAAAACCTGCATTCTGGTATGCTTCCGTCATGTCCACGCTGAATATCAACGTTAAAATTGAACTGATGCCAGAAGTCATGAGGTAGTAGATTAAGGTCGCTATAAACATCGGCTTCCAGTATCCGCGAAGCGCGTCCCTTGCAATCTCTCTGATTTTGGCCGCTGGCTCTCTAACTATGTGGTTGTACATACTTTACCCCTCTCTGTACTAGTTCGGAAAGCGTCAAGCATGTAAATCTCAGCTTACGCGAACTCATCAAGTTTTCTATCTTATTTGCTTCAATTATACTCTATCTCTCATCGTTCTTCAAGCATTGCAAATTCTTTTTCGCCAAATAAACACAATATTTTGCCGTTTTTCTTGACAAAATAGGCTGATTGGGTGTAGTATAGATGTCGCTAGGGGAGCTTTTGCTGAGATTTACCTGTGGCGGCCAAGTGGCAACCTATGGATAAACCCTCATAACCTGATCCAGTTAGTGCTGGCGTAGGGAAGCAAAATATGTAAAGTATCTGAGAAAGATATTTGTATCCCCTCCCAATATTTTGAGGAGGTTTTTTTATGTCAGAAAACAAAATCACAAGCAGCAAACGCCCAGTCTACAGCTTGGTGCTTTGCGCAATCCTAATCGCACTATCGTTCGTGCTGAGTATGGTCAAAGTCATCCCGATGCCTTATGGCGGCTCAATCACCCTGTTCAGCATGCTCGCCGCATCTCTCGCAGGCTACTTCTGCGGTCCTAAGTGGGGCATCACGTCTGGCGTTGCACTCGGACTTCTGAACCTGATTATCGACCCTGTTCTGCTCTTCCCTGTGCAGATCGTGCTCGACTATATCTTGGCTTTCGGTTGTCTCGGTTTTTCGGGATTCTTCGCTAACAAGAAATATGGGTTGTTCACGGGCTATGCGGTTGCAATCGCTGGCAGATTCGTCTGCTCGTTCCTTTCGGGCTTCATATTCTTCGGTGAATATGCTCCAGAAGGCATGAACCCAATCGTATACAGCTTCCTGTATAACATCTTCTATATCGGAGGCGAAGGCGTTCTGACGCTGATTGTTATGGCCGTTCCGCCTGTTAAGAATATGCTGTATAAGCTGAAGGCTAACATGCGCGTATACTAGAGGATTGCAAAAGAAAATGTAGGGGCTGCCCCATAG
>CAVEOR010000023.1:0-13359 GCA_963617285.1 Anaerovoracaceae bacterium
TTTATAATCAGTATACCTTAAAGTCGTTGAAATTGCAAGCAGTTTTGAAATTTTGTAATCTTTTTAACAAAAAAGAAACCTAAGTTATCAAGTAACCTAAGTTTCTCTTGTATTTTTCTTAATCACGAAAAAACTCCCGAAATTTCTCTCGGGAGTCTGTTATCATATTTATGCTATTTTTTATTCTTCTGCTGCCGGAGCTTCGGCCTCTACTGCTGCTTCAACTGGAGCTTCTGCTTCCACTGCTGGAGCCTCTTCTACAGGTGCTACAGCTTCTGCATCAGCTACATCTGAGGACTTTCTGAGCTTCTTAGGCATAGCCTTCTTCGGTTCTTCATCCTCTTCGAATGTATCTTTCTGAGTTCCACGCTTAGGGGATTCCTTCGTTACTGACGAAACTGCCCATCTCATCATTTCAAATTTAACCTTGTCAGCGCCAACCTGAATAACGATTGTCTCATCCTTTGTCTTAACGATCTTACCGCAGATACCACCGATAGTGATGATTTCGTCGCCAACTGTGAGGCTGTTTCTCATATCCTTAATCTGCTTATCCTTCTTCTTCTGAGGTCTAATCATCAGGAAATACATAAGTACGATTAATAATATAAACGGCATAAGATTAACTAAAGTTTCCATAAAAAGTTCTCCTCTCGGGATAGTAATAGTATATTTTAGGTAATGGTGCCGGCGATGGGGGTCGAACCCATACGGTGTTGCCACCACGGGATTTTGAGTCCCGCACGTCTGCCAATTCCATCACGCCGGCAAGCCCTTTCGATTCGGCCGCTGCTCTCATTTCCGTGCGACCAAAAGTTATTATAGCATAAAGTCGCGAACATTACAAATATTTTTTTGACCTCGTTGCGATTTTTTTAATTTCGAATTCTATATGCACATTGAAGAGGTAGTGCCTGCAGAAAAATATTTGTGAACGATTCCGCAGGAGCAGCAAGCACTTTGCACTAAGCAATGCAGCTGAGTGGCTAAGAATGCGGCACTGTTTGAGCAAGCTTCCAAACAATGTCGCTTGCGAGTTTGCCGCATTCTCCGCGAAGCAATTTGCGTGTGCCTAAAGTGCTCTGCGACGAGGACCAAGTGAGCAAATATTCTTTCTGCGGCACGGTGCATTTCAATCTGTTGCTATTCAGTCTTGCTGTCCGAGCCATCTTCGTCCTTCACGATCTCTTTCCAGCTCCAGGTGTTGCAGTTCTTGTAGATGTTCTCGAAGGTCGGGAGCTGCTCTGCGATGAAGGTTGAAATTCCGACGAGGCCCATCTTCTTATAGCAAAGCGTGTAATACGGCATCTCGTCCAGCAACGCGTCCTTCAAATCGCTGTACTTCGCCTGCTGATCCTCCTCGGAATACAGACGTTCCAGTTCCCTCGACTTCGAGAAAAGACTCGCATTGTAATATCCCCAGTCATTCTTTCCATTGAAGAACTCTCTGAGGTCATACGTCGCCTCCATCTCGCAGCCCGCAAGCAGCAGATCATAATCGCCAGAAGCTACAGCCGCTTTATACTCCTTGCCCGACAGCTCGCAAACCTCGGTATCGAAGCCCAATGTCTCCAAGTTCTTCGAAATAATCCTGCATGCAGAAGCCCTCTGCGCATTCGATTTCTTCACGACAAGCTTCAGCGTAATCTCGTTGCCATAGCTGTCTTCGAGCTTGCCATCATCGTTCGTATCCTTGATATTTGCCTTCTCCAGAAGTTCAAGCGCTTTGTCATAGTCATACCCGCTGTACTCCCCTGTCTCCGCAACGCCGAGGAAGTTCGGGTAATACAAAGTATCGGCAAGGACAGCGTCCGAAGCATAGGCATTCTTGATGATTTTCTCGGAATCAATGCCGTAAGCAATCGCCTGACGCGCTTCCTTTGTCGAAAGATAAAGCTTATTTTTGTTGAAATAGACGAACTCAACCTGGCTCGACGTAATGTCGTACATGCTGAGGTTCTTGTCCTTAACGATTGAGTATCTGTCCGTCGTCTTGTCGATATAGCACGTTACGTCGTTTATCTCGGTGAGGGATGATGCATAGGACGAATCCGGCAAAATATTGATTCTGATTTTGTTCGTCGCCGGTTCACCGTAGTATTTCTCGTTCGGCTTGAGGCTCAAACGTTTGAGATAGTTGTACGAGGAATACATGTACATGCCCGTTCCATTCGGCTTGAACCCGCTCTCGGCATTCACAAACTGAGCAGCTGTGCCGTAATCCGAGGAGCAGACAATCGGGAACGTGAGCATATCTATTGAACAGTTGTAATTGTTGTTGAAATAAATCGTAAGTTCCCTGTTGTTCTTGACATTTACATACATGATTCTGGAGGCTTTCTCGTAGTAAACGGACTTGCTGCCCGCCTGCTTGATAGCATCCACGGTATATTTCACGTCAGAAGCCTTCAGCGTGCCGCCGCCATGCCACTTAACGCCCTTCTTCAGCTTGATGTAAATCGAGGCCTTCTCGGTGTTCACTTCATACTTGGACACGAGCTTCGGTGCCGCGTTCATGTTCTCGTCGAACTCGAAAAGCCCGTCATATATGAGCTTGGAAATGTAGTACACGTCCTCGTTCTGCGAAATGAGCGGATTGAGCGTGTCGAATCTCTCCGCAGCAAAATACAGCGTCGACTTTTCCTTATATTCGACATCTGGGTCGATTTCCAGCACTTCCTCCTTGTAAATTTCGACCGAAGAAAGCACAACGGCCAAAACCAGGATTGCTGCGAGAATGAATATCCAACTTTTTTTAATAAAATTCGAAAACTTTGACATGTTTATTTCCTTTTATGTAGATTAAATTTTATCGAGTGCTTCGTCGAGCTGTGCGTATAGATGCGGCAAATCCGTTGAATTATCAATGATTCTGGTTGCGAGTGCCATCTTCTCGGCAAGCGGCATCTGGTTCGCGATTCTCGCCCTTATGTCCGCCTCCGATAGGCTGTCGCGAGCCTTCACCCTCTCGATTATCACCTCAGGGCTTGCGGAAACGAGCCAGCTTTCCTCCGTGTATTTTTGCATTCCGCACTCGAAGAAAAGCGGTGCATCTATGATTACTATTCCATCAAAGCCTTCAGCCCTCAGACTTTCTAATTTCTCAAGGATTATTCTAATGACTTCATCCGTGATTATCCTCTCGAGCTCAGCCTTCTTCTCGGCGTTTTCGAACACGAGACGCCCTAGCTTCTGCCTGTCGAGACTTCCGTCCTCGAAAAAATACTCATCCCCGAAAGTTTTTCTAATAGTCGCAAGATAAGGGCTGCCGCCAGCCGTGAGACCGCGCGAAATCGCATCCGCATCCACGATCAAACAGCCCTTCCGCGCCAAATATTCCGAAGCGGTAGACTTGCCACTCCCAATACCACCAGTCAGACCAACTACTTTCACTATACCAGTTACCCCCAACTTAAATTATACTTTACGAGCTCAGAACTTATAATTTTTAACTTAAAACTCTCCACTCTTCACTCTCCACACTCCACACTAACCAAGGATTACTTAAGAACGTACCACGTTTCTCCCGAATTCAGCTCCGCAATCAACTTCACGGAAAGCTCCACAGCGCTCTCCATATTGCGAGTGAGAAGCTCCTTGATTTCCTCAGCCTCAGCAATATCAGCATCTATGATAAGTTCGTCGTGAACCTGCAGAATGAGCTTCGAATTCGGATGCTTCTCCTTTAGTTCACCGTAAACTTTTATCATCGCCAATTTGATTATGTCAGCCGCACTACCTTGAATTGGCGTGTTCATCGCAAGTCTCTCGCCGAGCTGGCGAACCATGTATGCGGAGGCGTTAATCTCTCGGATTGCACGCTTGCGCCCCATCATTGTCATTGCAACGCCTGTATCGCGGGCGAGCCTAACCTGCTCGTCCATGTATTCCTTGACCTTCGTGTGTTTCGCGAAATACGTCTTGATATAATCATCAGCGTCCTTGCGCGTGATGTGCAGTTCTTCGGAAAGCCCGAAACTGCTCATCCCGTAGATTACGCCGAAGTTTACAGCCTTCGCGCGACTTCTGTCAGCTGAAGTTACCTTCTCCTTCGGGATACCGAGCACGCGTGATGCAGTCGTCTTGTGAATGTCCTCGCCGTTGTTGAAAGCCTCAATCAGGCTCTCATCCTGCGAAAGATGAGCGAGCACGCGAAGTTCGATCTGCGAATAGTCCGCACCGACGAGGATATGACCCTCAGAAGCGGTAAACGCCTTGCGAAGGTTCCTGCCGAGTTCCTGGCGAACAGGAATGTTCTGCAGGTTCGGCTCCGTGCAGCTGATTCTGCCGGTCGTTGTAACGGTCTGCTGGAAGTGCGCCCTGATCTTTCCGTCGCTTGCGACGAGAGGCTTCATCCCCTCTACATATGTCGAATTCAGCTTCGTTAAATTCCTGTACTCAAGCACAGCTGGCACGATTGGATGCTTATCCTTGACTTTTTCCAGCGTCTCAGCGCTCGTGCTGTAGCCGCGCTTGGTCTTCTTACCAGCTGGAAGGCCGAGTTCCTCGAACAAGACTTCGCCGAGCTGAGCAGGCGACTGAATGTTGAAATCGTGACCCGCGAGCGAGTGAATTTCCTCCTCGAGAGCCGCAATCTTGCCCTTGAGGTCGCCTCCGAACTCGTCGAGGAAATCCCTGCTCGTCGTAATACCCGCAACCTCCATAGCAGCGAGCACTTCGATGAGCGGCATCTCTATCTCATAGAAAACCTTCTGGAGACCTTCAGTTTCGATTGTCTCCTTCTGGATTTCAGCTATTTTCAATGTTAATCCCGCGCAAATCGCCGCGTATTCAGCGTATTTCGCGGTAAAATCAGCGAACATATCCATCTGCTCGCCGTTTCCAGCAATGAACTCCTCTAATTCTGGGAGAACAAGGTGAAGCTTCTCGATTGCAAGCGACTTGAGATCGTACTTGCTCCTCGAAGCATCTATTATGTATTCAGCAATCGCAGTGTCGAATGCCGTTTCGAAATTCGTATATCCGTAGGACATGAGTGCGAATAAATCATCCTTGATATCGTGCCCTACAAGGCTCAAATTCAGCGAATTCAAGGCATTTACAGCCGCATCCATGCCAGTCTTCTCGCAGGAAATATAATATGCGGCATTGCCCGCCACAGGCATGAGGAAAATCCCGTCAACACGAGGCTGTTCAACATGCGAGAAGTTCCCAAAAGTCTTAATGTAGACTAACTGGCTGGCAGTAGATATGCACTGGAAATCCGCCTCGGAATTGATATACTCAATCTTAACCTCAGGCGCCTCAGCCTTCGCATCGCTCGCCTCCTCGGTCGTCTTAAGCTTCTTAAGGAAGCTATTGAGCTCAAGCTTCGTATACAGTGCGGCGAGCCCCTCGAAATCAGGTTGGGCCGACTTGAAATCCTCGATTTCGATATCCAGAGGCACATAGCGATTGATCGTAGCGAGCCGCTTGCTCATGACCGCAAGCTGTGCATTCTCCTCTACCTTCGAACGCAGGCCCTTCTTGGCAATCTCATCCGTGTGCTCGAGCATGTTCTCGATGGAACCGAATTGCTCCAGCAACTGAATTCCAGTCTTCTCACCGACGCCTGGAATTCCGGGGATATTGTCCGACGAATCGCCCATGAGACCCTTCAGGTCGATAAACTGCGTCGGCGTCAGCCCGTAAACCTCGAGCATTTTATCATGGTCGTATTCATCGAAGCTGCTGATGCCCTTCTTCGTGATGATGATGTGCGTCTTGTCCGTCGCGAGCTGCAGTGCGTCCTTGTCCCCTGTGATGATGAGCGGCGCAAGCCCCTCTTCTTCTGCGATTCTCGCAACCGTTCCGATTATATCGTCCGCCTCGAAGCCTTCAAGTTCGAGCGTCTTGATGTTCATCGCATGCAAAACATCCTTCAGCAGCGGAATTTGCATGACGAGTTCTGGCGGCATAGGCTTGCGCCCCGCCTTATATTGATCGTATTCGAGATGGCGGAATGTCGGCGCCTTAAGGTCGAATGCGACGGTGATGTACTCAGGTTCGTAGTCCTTTTCAATTTTGTTTAGCATGCTGATAAAGCCGTAGATGCCCTGCGTGTAGATTCCCTCGCGCGTGATCATCGGCTTTTGCATTGCGTAATACGCCCTATTTACCAGGCTGTTTCCGTCGATAATAACAATTTTGTCCATTCTATATTTCCTCTCGCCATTCAAAAACGATTTTTTTATATATAGTATAGCCTATAATCGCATTTTTTGCAAAATAAAATCCCAAATTACCGTTAAGGATATAATTGACGCCCTATCATTCGATAGGTGGGTGCCCTGCCGCCTGGCTTCTGTCTTCCACTCTGAGGAGGCCTGACATAATGCTAATGCGGACTCGGATTCCCGTTCATAAAGTGTAGGTTCAATTATGTGTCCTCAACGAATAACCCAGGATTGAGTCAGTTGAACTCAGTTTCCACCAAATTCAACATGTATTCGACAATTTGTTTGTCTATTTGCTGCCCGACTACTCGTAGTCTTCGAGGTCGATTGAGCAGTTAGTGTAAACCTTCTGCACGTCGTCGTTGTCCTCGAGGAGACCGATCATCTTGGCTAATTTCTTGATGTCGTGCTCTTCCTTAGGAGCAGCTTCCATAGATGGAACATACTCAACGTCGGATTCAACGATCTCATAGCCGGCACCAGAAATTGCGTGGTGAACATCAGTGTAAACTGCAGGATCAGTTACAATCTCAAAGCTATCCTCGTTTACAACCATGTCGTCTGCGCCTGCTTCTAATGCAGTTTCCATCAAAGCATCTTCATCCACAGCGTCTGTCTTCTCGATGAGGATGATACCCTTTCTGGAGAACATATACGATACGCAACCTGGAGTTCCGAGGTTTCCGCCGTATTTGTCGAATGTAGAACGAACTGCTGAAGTTGTTCTGTTAGTGTTGTCTGTAAGAGCCTCAACGATGACTGCAACTCCGCCAACGCCATAGCCCTCAAAGCTAAGTTCTTCGTAAGTTTCGCCAGCGAGTTCGCCAGTTCCCTTCTTAATAGCTCTGTTGATGTTATCATTAGGCATCGAGATAGCCTTTGCCTTCTCAATTGCCAGTCTTAATGTTGCATTGTACTCTGGATCTCCGCCGTCCTTAGCTGCTACTGTGATTGCTCTAGCATACTTAGTGAACATTGCTGCTCGCTTGGAGTCCTGTGCGGCCTTCCTGCCCGCTATCGTACCGTGTCTTCCCATGGAGACACCTCCTAACCTCTGTGTATTTGTATTGTAACTCAGTCATTATATCACTGTTGTCCGATACTTTCAAGAGGTTTGTTTCGTCATTTTGCAAATTCTTGTGCGCGGTCGCCATCATCAGCTTGATTCTGTTGAGCTGGTTGACGTTGCTTGCGCCCGGATCGTAGTCGATTGCAACGATATTGGCACTCGGATATCTCTCGCGAATCGCCTTCATCATGCCCTTGCCCGTTACGTGATTTGGCAGACATGCGAACGGCTGCAAGCACGCGATGTTCGGTGCTCCGCCCTTGATGAGCTCTATCATCTCGCCTGTGAGGAGCCAGCCTTCGCCGCACTGGTTGCCAAGTGCTGCAATCTCGGATGCCTCCTCGGCCGTCTTCTGAATGTACGAAGGTTCGTCGAATCTCTTGCTCTCCCTCAGTGCCTTCCTGTAAGGCTTGCGAAGCCATTCAACTAACTTGATTCCGAGCATATTGATAATGTATGCCTTGCGCGTTCCAGAAAGCTTCTCTAAGTTAAATTTCTTGTTATACATGCTGTACATGAAGAAATCTACGAGTTCGAGAACGACTGCCTCGCCGCCTTCTTTTTCGATTATGTCAACGATATGGTTGTTCGCATCCGGATGGTATTTCACCAAAATTTCTCCAACCACACCAACCTTCGGCTTCTGGATATCAAGGAGCGGCAGATTGTCGTATTCCTCAACGATTTGCGGAATGAGCCTCTTGAACGTGCTGAGCTTGCCGTCCCTGCAGTTCTGGAAAATCTGCGCCTCGTATTTTTTCATTATAGCTTCAGCCGAGCCTGGCTCCTTCTCGTATGGTCTCGTCGCGTAGATGAGCCTCTGGAAAAGGTCTCCGTAGATAGCAGCCATAACAAGTCTCTTGCCCATCTTGATGTCGATCTTGAAGCCTGGGTTGGACTCGAGGCCGACCGTGTTGAAGGATACTACCGGAACCTGCTCCATGTTCAGATCCTTGAGGGCCTTCCTGAGGAGCGCGATGTAGTTGCTGGCTCTGCAGCCGCCGCCTGTCTGCGACATGAGGAGCGCTGTTCTGTTCAGGTCATAATTGCCTGACTTCAGCGCGCTGATCATCTTGCCGAGGGTTACCAGCGTCGGATAACATGCGTCGTTGTTTACGTACTTGAGGCCTTCGTCCACAGCGTGGTCGTCGTCCGTCGGCACGATTACAGCGTTGTAGCCGCACTCTCTGATTGCAACCTCGAGATACTGGAAGTGAACTGGTGACATCTGCGGTACGAGAAGCGTATACTCTTCCTTCATTTTCTTAGTAAAGAAAATTCTCTCGTAAGGCTTATCGGAATGTTTTGCCTTGACGTTGTTCTTGTCGCGCTCTTCCATCGCCGCCTTCAGCGAGCGGATTCTGATTCTGATAGCGCCGAGGTTGTTGCCCTCGTCTATCTTCAGCACTGTATATAACTTGTTGGAATTCTCAAGGATTTCCTCTACTTCGTCCGTCGTTACAGCGTCTACACCGCAGCCGAATGAGTTCAGCTGCACGAGTTCTACGCCGTCTACCTTTCCAGCAAAATCAGCAGCCTTGTACAGTCTCGAGTGGTATGTCCACTGGTCGAGGACTCTGATCGGTCTCGGCAGGCTGTTGAGCTCGCATACGGAATCCTCCGAGAGAACGACCATATCAAATGACGTGATCATCTTGTTGATGCCGTGGTTGATCTCCGTGTCGAGGTGGTAAGGTCTGCCTGCGAGGATGATCGCCTTCTTGCCGTTTTTCTTAGCAAAATCAAGGGCTTCCTTGCCCGCCTTGCGAACGTCATTCTTGAATGCGTGCTGCTCTGCTCTCGCCGCGTGAACCGCCTTCTTAACCTCCGCGCGGGTAACGCCCTTCGGAGCGAGGATTTCTGCCATTCTTCTGATGAGTCTGTCGTCGTTATCGTATGGAACGAACGGATGCGAGAATTCTACTCCGTATTCCTGGAATATGTCGCTCATGTTGTTTGCGATTACCTCTGGATATGTCGCTACAACTGGGCAATTGTAATGGTTCTGAGACTTTTCGTCTTCTACCTGCTCGTAATTGATGCATGGATAGAATATCCACTTCTGACCCATCTCGACGAGCGTCTTGATGTGACCGTGAACTAACTTCGCCGGATAGCAAGCCGTGTCGGAGGAAATGCTGTCGATTCCCTTTTCGTAGAGTTCCTTCGACGACATCGGCGAGAGAACAACTCTGTAGCCGAGCTGTGTGAAGAACGTGAACCAGAACGGATAGTTCTCGTACATGTTCAGAACACGAGGAATTGCAACGCTTCCGCGGCTTGCCTCTTCCTCAGTGAGCGGCTTGTAACCGAAGAGTCTCCTCAGCTTGTATTCATAAATATCCGGAAGGTCGCTGATGGAAGTCTTCTTGCCGCTTCCCTTCTCGCAGCGATTTCCTGTGATGTATTTTTCGTTTCCGTTGAATTTCGTTACCGTGAGCATACAGCGATTCTCGCAACCATTACATCTCGTGTTGTTGCTCGCCGCACCAAATGTGTCGAGCTCATCTGCGCTGAGAATCGTAGACCTGTAACCTTCCGACCAGTTTGTCTTCGAGTTGAGTGCGCAGCCATATGCGCCCATGATTCCAGCGATGTCTGGACGAACTACATCCTTGCCGAGGACTTTCTCTATCGCCCTGAGCACGGATTCGTTGAGGAACGTGCCGCCTTGAACGACGATTTTCTCGCCCGCTTCGTCTGGGTTTCTGAGCTTGATAACTTTGTATAAAGCGTTCTTGATTACTGAGTATGACAGGCCTGCAGCGATATCGCCGATGCTTGCGCCTTCCTTCTGCGCCTGCTTAACCATGGAGTTCATGAATACCGTGCATCTCGTGCCGAGGTCTACAGGATTCTTGGAATGTAAACCAACCTTCGCGAACTCTTCAACCGGCATGTTAACCGACTTTGCGTATGTTTCGATAAAGGATCCGCAGCCAGAAGAGCATGCTTCGTTCAGCATGATGCTGTAAATCGCATGGTCTTTGATTCTCATGCACTTCATGTCCTGTCCGCCGATATCGAGGATGAAATCAACGCCTGGCAGGAATTCTTCTGCGCCCTTGTAGTGAGCCATCGTCTCGATAATGCCGAAGTCCGCGCGGAAACCAGCCTTGATGAGGCCTTCGCCGTAGCCCGTTACCGTCGTGTTTGCGATATATGCGTTCGATGGCATCTTCGAATAAAGGTCTGCGAGCATCTGTCTCGTAGACTCGAGCGGATTGCCTTCGTTATTTTTGTAGAATGAATATAATAAATTACCTTCATGGTCGATGAGTGCGGACTTCGTCGTTGTGGAGCCTGCGTCTATTCCGAGGAAAAGCGGGCCGCTGCTCTCTGAGAGGTCTTTGCGGCGAACTTTCGCTCTGGCGTGTCTTTCTTTGAATTCTTCGTATTCTGCGTCGCTTGCGAACAGCGGCTCTACGTGCTTGGTCGAAAGTCCTGCGTTTACATCTGTATTCTGGATTCTGTCGAGGAGCTCGCTGAGCTGGATGCCCTGCTCCTTGTCCGCCATGAATGCCGCGCCGATTGCAACGAAATACTTCGAGTTCTCTGGGAAGATGATTTCTTCCGGTTCGAGCTCGAGCGTTTCTGCGAATCTTTTTCTTAATTCCGAAAGGTATGTCAGCGGGCCACCGAGGAATGCAACGTTTCCGCGGATCTTATGTCCGCATGCGAGACCGCTTATCGTCTGATTTACTACAGCTTGGAAGATGGATGCGGCCAGGTTCTCTATCGGCGCTCCTTCGTTGATGAGTGGCTGAATGTCCGTCTTTGCGAATACGCCGCAACGAGCTGCAATCGGATAAATCGTGTCGTAATTCTTCGCTGCCTCGTTGAGTCCGCTTGCATCCGTGTTCAGCAGGATTGCCATCTGGTCGATAAACGCACCCGTGCCACCTGCGCATGTTCCGTTCATACGCTGCTCCACTGTGTTGCCGAAGTATGTGATCTTCGCGTCTTCGCCGCCGAGCTCGATTACAACATCCGTCTGCGGAATGAGTCTCTGCACCGCGAGCGAGCATGTTACAACTTCTTGCTCGAACTTCGCGCCGATTTTCTCTGCGAGCGACAGTCCGCCAGAGCCGGTGATTACAGGCTTGATTTCGATATTGCCTTCTTCTGCAAGCAAGTTCTCGAGGAGCTCGCTCACCTTGCTGAATACGCTAGACATATGGCGTTCGTATCTGCTGTAAATTATCCTGCCACTGTCATCTAGTAAAACCAATTTTACGGTTGTTGAACCAACGTCAATTCCTAATCTCATCTTTATCTTTCCTCATCTTTGCGTTTGAAGGTTACTTGATAAAATCTTCTTGAAATGTTGCTAATTTTCGGCATTTTTTCGTTTGGAAAATGTCTAACAAAATCCGACTTTTTCCTTGAGATTTTACAATTCGCCTAATATAATTTTATCACTAAATCAGGAAAAATCACGTTAAAAAGGTGTTAAGGTTATTCGCCCTAACACCTTTATTTGCAACGGTTTCCGCCGTTTTTCTGTATGAAATTTTAGCACAATTTTAGCACACCCGAACGTTGCCTATTTGCCTATGCGCGCAATGTTCGTGTTTTGTACTTATTTTGCTCTTTGTATTGATTTTGTTTCCGTTCTGTACTTGCTATTTAGTATTTACTACATGTTCTTGATTTCGTTCTTGTAGAGCTTGCGGAGCATCAGGAAGCTGTATGTCAATCCAAGCACCTCTGCGAGCGGGAACGAAGCCCAGGAAAGCGTTACTCCGCCGATTCTGATGAGAATATATGCCAGCGGAAGGATTCCGATGAGCTGACGAATAAGCGAGCACATGAGGCTATACATTCCGTGACCAGTGCCCTGGAACAGCGTTCCGTTGATGATACCGAACGCCGCTGGAATGAAGCAAATGCTGATGATTCTCAGTGCAGGTACGCCGATTGCCAGCATCTCGTCCGATGCGTCGAAGAGCATCAGAAGCTGCGTCGGAAGAAGCTGGAACAGAATGGTTCCGAGGGTCATTACTATAATCGCAACCTTGAGGGCCTCCTTATATGCGAGCATGAGTCTATCCCTATCGCGTGCGCCGTAGTTGTAGCCCATAATCGGCATTGCGCCTTGGTTCAGCCCGAATACCGGCATGAATACGAACGACTGAATCTTGAAGTATACTCCGAGTACCGCAACAGCTGTCGTGGAATATGCTACGAGAATCATGTTGTAGAGTATGATCATGAACGAGCCTATCGACTGCATTACGATTGAAGGAAGTCCAACTTTATATATATCAGCCACGACCTTCCAGTCCACCTTGAATCCCTTGATTTTAATCGATACGAGGTGTTCGCCACGGAAGATGATGGTCGCACCCATAATCATGCCGCAGACCTGACCTATAACCGTTGCAATCGCTGCTCCTGCTACGCCCATCTCTGGCGCTCCGAGGAGACCGAAGATGAGTATCGGGTCGAGTATGATGTTGACAACCGCACCCGTCAAGCTGCAGAACATCGGTGCAAGCATATTGCCTGTGGACTGCAGGATTTTCTCGAATACGACCTGAACGTTCAGGAAGAACGAGCCGATTGTAACGATTGCCATGTACTTGCAAGCTTCTTCGTATATAAACGTGCCCTTCTCTGCGTAGCCCGATACGAATATTCCTGTGAAGAATACGCCGATAATAAGGAAAACAACATAGTTCAGCACGCCGATTCTAAGTCCCGTGCTTGCAGCTTGGTCAGCCGCCTCCTGGTTACGCGCACCGAGTCTTCTGGCTATGAGCGAGTTGATACCTACGCCGCTTCCGACTGAGAGTGCGATAATCAGCATCTGAATCGGGTTTACGATTGAAACCGCGGTCAATGCGTCTTCGCTAATCTGCGCTACGAATATGCTGTCTACTATATTGTAGAGGGCATTGATGGTCATCGACAAAATCGCCGGCCAAGCCATGTCAAGGAGCAATTTCTTGATCGGCATTACGCCCATTTTGTTGATGTGTTCCGTCTCGTCAACTAATTTTTCTGGATTTTGATTCTCAAATTTTTCTTTCATTTCTTACCTCTTCTTCATATCACAAAGAGTTATTATACAAGATATTATTTACAAATTCAAGATTTATGGTATTATAT